>CAMWSW010000020.1 GCA_947176975.1 uncultured Clostridia bacterium
GTACTATCATAGGCGACGGGCACAAACTGATTTTCGGTAAAGGCGCGAATTTAGGAACTCTCAACGGAAAGCTGTCGGGTTTGACGATAGAAAGCTCGGGAGATGCGTTGTTTATTTCGATTTCCGAAAAAGCTGCGATTGAGGACGTCACTCTCAACGTCAACGCGGATATATCCACGACGGAAGGGACTGCATTTTTGGCTTTGACTAATTTCGGCAGTATTGACGGCTTGACGCTCAACGCAAGCGGAAAGATAAACGCGCTTGCCAAGTCTACGCAAGCGACCGATGAACTTACTTTCGGCGGGATAGTTCAAAACAATTATTATAAGTTTGACGTTGCCGCGCAGACTGTCTACAGAGGAGTTATTAAGAATTGCAACGTCAACTATTCGCAGTTTTCACTTGTCGGACAGGCTGGCGCAAACGCCGCGTTTGGAGCAGTGGCGGGTGTCAACAACGGCTTTTTGCAAGACTGTAAGGTTGCTGGCGAAATCATCGCGGATACCTTTGACCTTGCGGGAATATGCACTACCAACAACGCTTTGCTTTCTTTCAACGTAAACGAGGCGAATTTGTCGCAAGCTTCCGCCGACACGGGTTGGAATCCCATTACTTGCGGAATCGTCATCACCAATGCTTACGCGGTCGAGAACTGTCAAAACAAAGGCAAGATTTCATCGGTTTCGAGTTGCCCTCAATTCGAGATACAGGAAGGTACAGACCCCGCCACGGCGGCAGCGGGTATAGCGTATTTGAACAGAGGCACGACAATGACTCCGTATATTGTCAATAGTTCCAATTTCGGTAATATTGAGTGCAAAGCTCAATATAGAAACACTTATGCGGCGGGCGTATGTATATCGTCCAGCGGCGGTATGGATAGTTGTAAAAACAACGGAGACGTCAGCGTCAAGACTGCCAACGGCATGGACGCGTACGTAGGCGGAATAGCTACGATAGTATATGGTAATATATCCAAATCTCTCAACAGAGGAGCAATTACCGCGGTTGGCGGCAAAGAGGCTTATATAGGCGGTATAGCGGCGCAATCGTGTGTGACTATTGCCAATTGCCTTTCGAGCGGCGATATTGACGCTACGGCGAAAAAAGTCTACGCAGGCGGAATATTGGGCGTCAGCGAAGTCGTGCGTTCGGGATATTATATCTATTGCGGTATTGCCGATTATTGCATAAGCCAAGTCAAAATGAACGTTAACTCAACTGACGGCGCGCCTGTGTATGCGGGAGGTATCACGGGATACGTAAAGGAAATGGGATTAGAAAACAACGATTCGATGACGTACTTCGGCGGTTGTGTGACGAATTGTTATTTCACAGGTAACGTTGCGTCGGGAGTATCGTATTTCGGCAATATAGTGGGAGTGTGCGGAGTAAATACCTACGAAAACAATTTATACAATACTTCCAACGGCGTCGAGTATTATAATTTTGACGGCAACTATTATCTCGGCAATTCTTCAAAGGCGTTTGGCGCTACGGTGACTGACGACGACAGCTTCGCCGCTGTGGAAGATAAGGGCGCGGATATTGCGACGTCGGAGTTTATTCAAAATACAGAAATATATAAAACTATACTCAAAAATTGCGGTTTGCAATAATTTGGAAAATCATTGCGCGCACTGCGTAGCGATATTTAGCACGTCTTTGTTTTGCTGATACATTTGCGGGAGATAATTTATCAATTCGTTATACGGCACGCTTTCATCGCCGACTTCAATCGTCAAGCCGAGTTTTTGGAATGTCGTCACGTACCAATCTTTATATCCGCCCGCGCTGTTATATGAATTTAGCAAAGGATATCCCGTGGAATTTGAAATTCTTTGGGCGCATTCTATATTTGGGTCTACGCACCCAAATCCCTTATAAATCACGTTGCCTTTTGCGTGATAACTCAACGTGACAGACGGCTTTACTCTTTCCGTTAAATCCCTCAATGCCATATTTTCATATTCGGAGAAGGGGTGTTGTCCCACGTAGTTTGCGGGCGCGGGAGAAAATACGTTTTGCGCGCCTTCGCCCCAGCGAGCGTTGAAATTGACGTTGAGGTCTACGGCTCGGGCGTTGGCTTTCCAAAGCGAAAAGTCTTGGCTTCCGCCGTTGACGTTCAAGAGAAAGTCCTTGAGGCTTTGTTCGGGTATGGAAGCCAGTCCTTGCTGCACGAGCAATACGCCGTCGATGTTTACCATAGGCACGCACCATACGCCGTAACTTCCGTTATAGTTTTTCATCATTTCGATTACGAGAGGAGTCGTCACCCATTCTCTTGCGTGAATAGACGCGTGCAACAGCGTCTGTCTGCCCGTCCTCGAGCCTTTGAAAATGCAGGGTATGGGTCTGCCCAACAAGGTGTAGCCAATGTCAAAAATTTCTGCGCCTTGCGAGGCGAGAATATCCAAGTCGTTTTGAAGATCGTCAAGAGTATACATAGTGCAGTATATGCCAAAGAAATTTAAAATGTGCTTCGACGTGGCAACGTATATTTTGATGTCATCCGATTTTAATATTTTATCCGTTTGGCAAAACTAATATCTTGTGCTAAAATATATCTATGACCGACAAAGAAAAGCAAAAGTATATGAAGTCCGCAATCAAATGCGCGCAAAAGGGCGCGAGTCTTGACGAAGTACCCGTGGGCGCAGTAATCGTAAAAGACGGCAAGATAATCGCAAGAGCGCACAATCTCAAAGAGGCGAAGAAGTGCAGCAATTATCACGCCGAGATTGTGGCAATAGACAAGGCTTGCAAGGCGATTGGCGATTGGCACCTCAACGAGTGCGATATATTCGTCACGCTTGAGCCGTGCGCAATGTGCGCGGGCGCGCTCATCAATTCGAGAATACGCGGAGTATACTTTGGGACATACGACGCAAAGGCGGGTTGTTGCGGTACGCTATACAATCTCTTGAGCGACGAGCGGTTTAATCACCGCCCCTTGGTAGAAGGCGGCATTTTGCAATCCGAGTGCGCAGAGTTGCTCAGCGGTTACTTTAAAGAAAAAAGAGAACAAAAGAAGTCGAGAAATCTCAATATAGAAGAGGTGTGATATGTTGATAGTCGGATTGGGAAACCCCGGTAAAAAGTATGAAGATACCGTACATAATATGGGCTTTATGACGGTTGACGTTTTGCTTGACAAGATAGGCGCGAGGCTTGACAAAAAAGGTTGCGAAGCAGAGTATACCGTGCAGTATATCGGCGGAGAAAAGCATATTATCGCAAAGCCGCAGACATTTATGAATTTGTCGGGCGTAAGCGTCAAAATGCTTGCAAATTCAAATAAAATACCTCTTGAGGACGTAATAATAATTTACGACGATATCGACTTGCCTCTCGGCAACGTAAGAGTGCGCAAAGAAGGCTCGGGCGGAAGCCACAACGGTATGAAGAGTATTATCGCCGAGTGCTCTTCGACGGCAATACCCAGAGTACGCATTGGCGTAGGCGACGAGAGAGGCAACAGAGACCTCAAGGATTACGTTTTGTCAAAGGTTGGCAAGCAAAAACACGAGATACTGGACAAGGTTTTTGATAAGGTTGCCGACGCTATATGGAAGTATATGGTTGACAAAGATTTCGATTTACTTATGCGAACTTTGAACGGCAAATTAGTATAATGAATTTTAAGGAATTGCTTCAACTCAATAATCTTGACGACGACTTAGCCGACTTGTACGCTCAAGTTCAAGGCGGACGGGATATCATGGTCTTTTCGGCGGGAGAGGGCGAGAAGATACACATATCGTCGCATCTTGACAAATTCGTTTTATTCGTCGCAAAGGACGCGTTTAGAGCGACTTCGCTCATCAACAGATTGAGAGATTATTTTGGCGAAAGAGTTGCGTATTTGCCTGCAAATGAAGAACTTCTTTTGCATCGCGCAACTTATCGCAAGAGCATACTTTCACAGCGCATAGATGCGCTTTATAAATTGGCAACGGGCAAGCTTGATTGTCTCGTCGTATCTCCGCAGTCGCTTACGCAGTATCTTCCCACAAAGCAAGCTGTAAAAGACAGCGTCGTCAAGATCAAAAAGGGCGACACGCTTGATATTTACAGCCTCATCGACAGGCTTGCGCTTATGGGCTACGCCCGAGAAGAGGGCGTGGAAGAAAAGAGTACTTTCACCGTTGCAGGCGACATAATAAGTATATTTCCACCGCACAGAGATTTGCCGATACGCATAAGCTTTTTTGACGACGAAGTGGAAAATATCAAGGAATTTGCGCCAGACACTCTCATGAGCGTAAGGGAGATAGACGAAGTCAATCTTATGCCCGACAACGATTTGTTGTTGCCATTCAAGGTAATCGAAGGCGGACTTGACAGAGCGAGACGGGCGATTGACAGACTTCCGTCGGACGTCGCGGAAAAGGCGGAGAGCATTTATTCAAGCATTTGCATATCGTCGGTATGCACTCAAAAGATGCAATGGCTGTTGCCATTCGTCAAGGACAAAATGCACACTGTATTCGATTATCTTGACGGCGATTGCATAGTCGTATTCGACGAACCCGGCGGAACTTTGGAGCAGTTGGAACTTTACGTCAAAGAGCATTTGGGGCGCGTCAAACAACTTGCGCTGACGGGCGAGGTATTGAAAGAGCATTCCAAGGCTGTATTGAGCGTAGACGAGACACTTGCCAAGTTGAGGGCTTGTCAGAAGTTAGGATTCAATTATCTCTCCGCCACCAACGCTATCTTTTCTCCGCAAAAGATATTCAATATATCTTGCAAGACTTTGAGCAATTACACCGTGCATTACGCCGCGCTTCTCAACGATTTGAGAGCCTTTGACAAATGGGGCTATACCACGCTGATTTGCATGGGCGACGAGACGTCGGCAAAGACGCTTCGCAACAATCTCATATCCGAAGAGATAGGTTGCAGCGTCGTCGATGATATCACGGACAGACGGGCGGGCATATTCATACTCTCCAAGGAAGTTTCCAAAGGCTTTTTGTATACCAAGGCAAAAGTCGCCGTGATAGGCAGAGAGGATATTTCACGCGTCAAACCCAATCGTAAAAAAGACGAGCAAGCCACTCAAGTATTCACGATTCCCAAGGTGGGAGATTACGTCGTGCACGAGGTACACGGCATAGGTAAGTGCCTTGGCACGAAATACGTCACCACGGGCAATATATCCGACGAATATATCGTCATTGAGTATAAAAATCACGAGATACTCTACGTACCCACCGACAAGCTTGACAGATTGAGCAGATATACCGGCAGCGACAGGGAGCCCAAGCTTTCGGCTATCGGCGGAAAGGAATTCGACAAAATCAAGCAGGGCGTCAAAGCTTCAGTTAAGGAGATGGCTGTCAACTTGCTCGAGCTGTATTCTCAAAGACAAAACAAGCAGGGCTACAAGTACGCCGAGGACGACTATTTGCAAAAAGAATTTGAGGACGCATTTGAGTTTGTGCCCACAGACGATCAAGTCAAAGCCGTCGAGGAAATCAAGTCGGATATGCAAAGGGGCATCATAATGGACAGGCTTCTTTGCGGAGACGTGGGATACGGCAAGACGGAAGTTGCCTTGAGGGCAATCTTCAAGACGATTTGTCACAACAAGCAAGCCGTGATTTTGTGTCCGACGACTATACTTGCCCGTCAGCATTACAACACCGCAAATCAGAGGTTCAAAGATTTTGGCATTGACGTGGAATTGATAAGCCGTCTGCAGTCCGATAAGGAAGTCGACGACTCTCTAAAAAGACTTGCGATAGGCAAATCGCTAATTGCCGTAGGCACCCATAGGTTGCTTTCGCAAGACGTGCATTTCCACGACCTCGGGCTTATCGTACTTGACGAAGAACAGCGCTTTGGCGTAGAGCATAAGGAAAAGCTCAAATTGCTCAAAAACAACGTCAACGTACTTACCATGTCGGCGACGCCCATTCCGCGTACGCTCAATATGGCAATGACGGGTATTAGGGATATCAGCGTACTTGAGACGCCGCCGTCCAACAGACTTCCCGTGCAGACTTACGTGTGCGAACTCAGCGACGCGCTCATCACCGACGCCGTCAACAGAGAGATATCAAGAGGCGGTCAGGTCTTCATACTCTTCAACAGGGTCAAAGGTATAGAAAACTTTGCGCAAAGAGTTTCCGTACTCGTACCCGAAGCAAAAGTAGATTACGCTCACGGACAGATGACCGCAGAACAGATAGAGGACAGAATCGGTAGGTTTTACGCAAAAGAATACGACGTACTCGTCAGCACGACGATAATTGAAAACGGCATTGACATCCCCGACGCCAACACGCTTATAGTATGCGAGGCAAACAGACTGGGCTTGTCGCAGATGTATCAGTTGAGGGGCAGAGTTGGCAGAAGCAATCGCATTGCGTATACTTATTTCACAGTCAAGGCGGGAGATGTATTGACGAGCGACGCGTCCAAGAGACTGTCGGCGATATTGGATTATACGGAGCTTGGAAGCGGATTCAAGATTGCAATGCGCGACTTAGAGATAAGAGGCGCAGGCAACATCCTCGGCAAAGAACAGCACGGGCATATCGAGAAAGTCGGCTATGATATGTATTGCAAGTTGCTGCGCGAAGCCGTCGACGAATTGCAGGGCGTATACGCAAAGCAGGCGAGTGAAGTCAAGATAAATCACGCATTCGGCGCGTATATCGACAAGGAGTATATCCCCGATGAGGATATGCGTATGCGATTGTATCGCAAAGCTCTCGATTTGACCTGTCAGGAAGATCTTGACAAACTCAAGAGGGGCGTGGAAGAGAGCTACGGCGCAATGCCGTCGTGCTGTCATTATCTCTTTGAGTTGGGTCTGATACGCAACCTTGCCAAGAATATCGGCATTAAGCAAATAGATATTTCGCAAAAGACGGCGTATATGACTTTTGCCGACGGCGAATGCTTTAAGGACAAGGATATAATGCTTGCCGTGCAGGATATGCAAGGACAGGTAAATTTGACTTATGAAGACTGTCCCAAGTTGCAATTTGAGTGTAAATTCCGTCCGATTGACGAAAAACTTGACCAATTTAAAAAATTTTTGCTCAAATGTGGGAAAAGTTTTTGATAAAAAGTTTACAAGGCAATAATGATTGTGTATAATAGATTATGCGTAATATTTTTATAATATAATAATACACCTAGAAAAAGGAGTAGTATATGAAGAAGAAAATTGTTGCATTGATTCTCATGGTAGCGTTGATATCGACGTTTTTCGTAGGTTGTTCGCTTTTTGAGAAGGATGCCAACAGAGATTATCATCAAGTCGTTGCCAACGTCAGTTACACTACCA
Organism: uncultured Clostridia bacterium; assembly: GCA_947176975.1. GTDB lineage: Bacteria > Bacillota > Clostridia > Christensenellales > UBA3700 > RACS-045. The sequence goes on from CAMWSW010000020.1 coordinate 7,310, forward strand.
AGGATAGCGGAATTTTGACGGCAGTGGCTTATAAGGGTGAAGTAAAGACTCAAGTCAACAGATTTGCGGCGTACATTCAATACGGTTGGTCGGCAGACGACGTAGTAGAGTATGCCTTCAACAGCGTTACGAGACAAAAGTTGTTGCTTTTGTACGCTCAAGAGTATTTGTACGTCAACGGACTTATCCCCGAGGGCTTTGGTTTTGACAACCTCGGCGCTTGGAATGATTTCAAGAACAAGGACGTAAAGAATCAAGTAGAAGCTTACTCCAAGTTTTTGACGGTCGACGAATTGAGACATTGTATTGAGACTGTCAATAAGCAATTTGACGAAAGCTGGCAAAACCTCGTTGAAGACAGAGAAAAAGAACTTGCCAAGAATGACGGCAATTCCAACGGCGAGACTGCAAGCGGAGAAGAAGATAAGGAAGTAAAGGACAGCGACCTCTTGGCGGCGCGCGACCAAAAGGCAAAGGCTGAAGACGACGAAGAGGACGACGAGTACAAGCTCAACGAGTCCATCAAGACGAGAGAAGATATTGCCAAGTATTTTGCAGATAAGTACGAAGTGACGATTGACGCTTCCGATATCTCCAATACCTATTTCTTCAACTACGTCAATGCTTTGATTAGAAAGGAAAACAACGACAAAGCAAAGATTATGAGAACTGCTTTGAGCGAGTTGCGTAAGAATATCGAGAATCAATATATGGATTACGAATATTTCCTCGTTCAACAAATGCAAAGTCAAATCACGACGAAGTACACCGACCACGTGGGCACTTTGGACAAGATTATCGAACAAGTAAACGACGATTATGCAAATAGATACGACAGCCTTGTCAACGACGCAATCAAGTCGTACAACGACAAAGACAATTCTGCTTTCAATACGGCAGTGGGCAATCAGACTTTCGCATACGCAGCGCCAAGCAAAGATTATTTGCAAGTAAAGAGCATTTTGCTTTCGTTTACCGACGCTCAAAAGAATGCGATAACAAAACTTGCAGAACTCAATTCTTCAGACAAAGATATCACCAAGATTTTGCGCAACGCTTACGCTACGGGAGTAATACCAAGCGAACTTGAAGAAGACTTGTCCGGCGTATTTGCAGATTTGGGTATCAAAGTCAACGTATCCAATCCGGATTATGATGCTGAAGAAGACAAACTTAAAGACGCTTACACCGACGCTTCTATCGAGGGCAGAGAAGGCGTATACGCTAATCCGTCGGTAGATTATTTGACGGTACTCGGCGCAATGGCAAACGATATTCAAGCAAAAGTAGATGCAGCTCTTACTTGGGCAAAAGATATGAGCGACGTCGAGAAGTATCTTATCAAACAACAAGCTTCCAGAGCAGCTTTCAATGATTGGATAAATCTTGTCAATGACGACGGCGGTATGGTATCGACAGACGTATATGCAGTTACGCCCGAGGGCGAAAGCACCACTTACGTTGAAGAGTACACTGTGCTTGCAAGAAAGTTGGCAAGCGCAGGCGTCGGAGCAATAGCAATCAAAGATTACGACAAGTCTAACGAAACTTCGGGCAACATCAATTATGAAGGCACGACCGAAATACTCAAGGGCGGCAACGGTTCGTACAAGCTTTACAAGCAGAATATGACTTCGTCCGTAGGAGAGTATAAAGACGAGCTCAGCGCAGACGTATATACTTTGGTTACGGAAAAGGGAGCTGAATTGTCCTTCATCGTCAATGAATTCGGTATCCATATCGTAATGGTTGCAGGTCTTCCCGTCGACGAGAACTTGGGTAGCATAGGCGAGCAAACCAAAGTCGACGCTGCTGACGAGGCCAAAGACAAGACCTTCTTCGTTAAGAGAGGCGATTACCTCTATGAGTATTCCGTAAAGATTGAATACAAGAAGGAAAAAGACGAAGAAGACAATGAGATCGAGACTCAAGAAATCGAGAATATAACGGTCGAGAAAAAGACCATTGAAGAATACCTCAAAGAGACGCTCAAAGACGAGCTCAGCAACGACGTCACCAGATTGCAACAACTCAACTTGTTTGGAGATGAGACTTATGTCACCAAGGTGGACAAGATATACAAGCAAATCGTGAATGAGTTGAACGACGCGCTAGGCAAGTAATCGGCGACGGCAATTTAGTAAATCAAAATCAAAAGGGACGCAATTGTATGCGTCCCTTTTATATTCGTCTGAAATTATCAAAATTCTTGCAAACATATATAATATATATTATAATATCAATATTATATAAAGATATAGGTTACGGGCGCGTGTTTGATAAAACGCAGGAGGCAATTATGAATTGTGAAGAAAAGACAAAAAAACAAAATGAGATATACAAAGGCAGAATACTTACGTTGTACAATGACGAAGTTACGCTTGCCGACGGTAGCGACACCCGTAGGGAGTACGTACACCACAACGGCGGTAGCAGCGTGCTTGCAGTAGACGAAGATGGTTTCGTTTATCTCGTCGAACAGTTTAGATATCCGTATAGAGAAATGCTTTTGGAGATACCTGCGGGCAAGTTGGATGTGGGCGAACGCCCATACGATTGCGCGGTAAGGGAACTAAAAGAGGAAGTAGGTCTTACCGCCGACAGTCTTGTTGATCTTGGATTGATTTATCCAAGCCCCGGTTATACCGACGAGCCGTTGCATATCTTCCTTGCCACATCCTTTACAGTCGGCGAAAATAAGCCCGATGAGCACGAACTTCTCAACGTCAAGAAGATGAAGTTTGAGGAAGCTTTGCGTATGGTGGAGTCCAACGAAATAAAAGACGCAAAGTCCGTGACGGCGATTTTGCGCTATGCGGTAATGCGGAAATGTCATTGACGTCTCTTACTAATTTAAAATGTCATTTCGAGTGAAGTGGAGAAATTTCTACAGTATAGGTA
>CAMWSW010000021.1 GCA_947176975.1 uncultured Clostridia bacterium
CTCTTGAGAATAATACACGATATAATAACGACGCCGTCTTTCTTCATATAGTCGCCGAGCGTAGCCGACAGCGTGATGAGTACGTCTGCGGTGATATTGGCAAGCACGATATCGAATTTGCCAGTCGTCTTGTCAAGAAGATTGGCATTGTCGACCTTGAGCTTGTCCTCAAGTCCGTTGAGCGCAGCGTTGGACTTTGACGCCTTGACTGCATTGTCGTCTATATCGTAAGCCTCGACGAGCTTTGCTCCCAACTTTGCAGAGGCAAGCGCAAGAATTCCGCTGCCCGTGCCTATATCTATTACGCTCTTGCCCTCGACACCCAATGCCTGCAAGAATTGCAAGCACATCTTGGTGCTTTCGTGTTCGCCCGTGCCGAAAGCCATACCGGGGTCTATCTTGACGATATATTCGCCCTCTTGAGGGGTATATTCTATCCACTCGGGTACTATCGTAACTCTTCCTGCGTGAATAGGCTTGTAGTTCTCTTTCCAGCTTTCCACCCAATCGTTGTCGTCGACAATCGTCTTGGATATCTCCAAAGCGCCGTAATCAAACGGGCAATTTGCCTTTAAAAATTCAAATTTTTCATCTATCAAAACCTTGACCGCCTCAAAGCCGTCGACGGGAAAATAGCCTTTGACTTGCGCTTTGCCGTCGTCTTGGATGAGATGCTCGTCCATATAATCCCATATGACGCCGTTGTCGGCAAGGTCAAGCAAATCTTTGGGGTCGTAAATTCCTATGCCGTTGCTACCCACTTCGGTGAGTATCTCTGCGACCAATTCGCTTGCTTCGCTGGTGGTGTCTACGGTAATCTCGTAATACTTCATTATTTATCCTCTTGGTCCTCTTTTGGGGAATTGGTACTCGTATGAGCCGTGCAAATTTTCTCCTTGCCCTCTACTGACTGCTCTTGGGGTTGTTCTTGCGCGAGTACTGTCGGCACGTCTTCTGTTTGTTGCTCATTATTTGCGGCATTGCCATCTGCTACGGTTTGCTCCGCCTGCGCTTGCTTCTTGTTCTTGACCATTTTGATTACTGTCCTCGCGATGAAGAGCAACAGTACCAAAATGACTATGACGAAGAAAATATCGAGAATGATATTCATATAAGCAGAAAGGAAAAACGCAAGCATTGTGACTATTGCGCCCGCCGTCAAGTTGCCCAGCCATACCATAGCCATTGCTTTCCAAAATGGAATGTCAATAAAGGTAGCAATCGCGCTGCCCGTCCATACTCCCGTCAAAGGTATGGGGAAAGCGACGAAAAGATATACGCCAAGCATTTTCTTGCGCTCTAACTTCTTGAGTTCTTCGCCAGTCAGCATTTCTCCGCTTTCTTTGCCGACGACCTTCATTGCCTTGCCCTTGAATCCGTCCTCAATCGCCCTGGCAAGCGACGCAAAAATCTTGTACTTCTTCATCCAATTAAGCACGGGTCGCAGTATCAACAGCAATATCGGCGAAACTATCGCAGAACCCACCCAAGAAAGGGCAAAGGCTACGAGAGGCTTGAGCCCCATTGTAATCGCCGCGGGGATTGCTCCGCGCAACTCGACGATAGGTATCATAGATATAAGTACGGTAGTCAAATAATCGTTGCCGATAAGATGGCGCACTGCTTCGATAATCTTCTCTGTCAATTTTCTTTCCTCTTTTTATAATAACTAATATATTATAAACTAGATAAATTTAAAATTATTATATCTTTTTTATTGCAATCAGTCAATAAAACAGTTAAACTAATTATATGCAAAAATTATTATCCTTGACAAGAAAAGCTATTTCCGACTACTCAATGATTCAAGACGGCGACAAAATCGCCGTGGGTCTGTCGGGCGGAAAAGACAGTATGTCTCTGCTTGCCATATTGGCGGCGTACAAAAAATTTGCTCCCGAAAAGTTCGATTTAGTCGCAATCAATATAGATCTCGGACTTAACGTCGACAAGGACGAAGTGCAAGCGACGAGGCAGTATTGCCAAAGCGTAGGCGTGGAATTCGTCGTCGAACCTACGCAAATTTACGATATTATTTTGGAAAGAGGAGAAAAAAGCCCCTGCTCGCTGTGCTCAAAAATGCGCAGAGGCGCGCTAAATAGCGTTGCCAAAGAGTACGGTTGCAACAAATTGGCGCTGGGTCATCACGCCGACGATGTGTTGGAGACTTTCTTTTTGAGTCTGATTTATGAGGGAAGAATTTCCACCTTTATGCCGATAAGCCATATGGATAGAAGTAATATTACTTTAATTCGTCCGTTTATCTACGTCGAAGAAAAATACCTGTCGGGACTTGCAAGAAGATATAACTTGCCTATAATTCACAATCCCTGCCCGCAAGATAAGAATACCAAGCGTGAGGATATCAAAAAATTGGTGGAAAGCCTAGACGAAAAGTACGGTTGCAAACAACTTATGCTGACCGCTCTTTTCCATCCAGAGCGCAACAATCTTTGGGATAAAGTCAAGGACTTGATAAAAAAGGATTGACCCATTTCGTCCATATAAATTTAATTTTGTTGAGATTTCTCGACTTCGCTCGAAATGACATCATTGCGGGCGTTTTTACTTTTCTGCTGATAGAGCTTTTTGGTGCTTTCACCGCCTCTTAAGTGTCTTACGGACAAGTTGTATTCAAGCACGTGGCGTACCTCTTCGTACAAATCTATATCAATATATTTGAGCTTTGTATTCACATAACTATGTACCGCGCTTTTGCTTATGCCAAAGACTTGAGCGCACTCTCGCACCGTGCATTTATTCTCCAAAATATAATTAGCAATCGCTATAATCGTGCTGTCGTAATATTCACGCATAATTCACCTCGAAAATATCCTATGCGAGGCGCGTGCGATATATGACGAATTTTTGTTTGACTTATTCAGAGACCCTTCGACTGCGCTCAGGGTGACGCGTTCAAGGCGAAAGTTTCGCTCTCTGCAACACTAAAAGCCACGGGCGTCAGAGCGGTGAGCGTACTAGGCGACTATTGGAGGAAAGACGGATAGGAGACTCTGATTAAGCGACGCGAACAAGATGGCGTCGGCAATTTGCGTAATAAGAAGGACACACGTTGCGCTCGTAGCAGAGTTACGAGCGTGTTGTGTAGACGAACTTAGTGCACAAATTGACAGCCAAATTGCCGTGAGAGATTAAGAAGAGGCTCCAAATAATACACACTCGGTCACATTAGTCATTGTTTATATACTCATCTCTACATTTGTGCATATAAGCATATATACACTTGCGCAAAGTATCAACCATCATTGCGACGCCGAGGATAATGAGGAAGACTGCAAAGCCTATAGACAATGCCTTTGAAGATATCTTCTTGACAAGCAACGCGGAAATTACGCTTGTGACAAGCGCAGGCGCCGCGACAAGCAAAACGCTCTTGTAATCTATCCCCTTTCGCTTAATATTGATGATCGTCACGATTATCGCCATTGGGATGAAAGCGACCAAATTGATTGCCTGGGCGTTCTTTTGCGGCACGTCAAGAAATATCGTCAATATGGGTATGAGAAGCGTTCCGCCGCCCATACCCATTCCGCCTATTATTCCACCGATTATTCCGGCAAGTATCAATAAGAATATTTGCATATATGCTCCTAATACGGTAGAGATTTCTCCACGTCGCTTCGCTTTGGTCGAAATGACATCTGAAATATTACCGTTTTATCCATAAATTTCAGCCTAGATTTTTGATTAGAGTTGACACGCCGGCGACTATCATAAGAGTGTAAAAGACTATCTTCAAAGCATTGTTGGAGAGTTTTTTCATCAAAAAAGTTCCGATAAGTCCGCCAAGTATCACTCCGCCGCCCACCCATAGACCGTCGGGAATTTTGAAGTTGCCTTGGACGATATAAACTATACCGCTGACGAGCGAAAGCGGCAAGATTGTCAGAATGGCGCTTGAGTGCGCAAGTTTTTCTTCCAAGCCAAGCAAAATCGTAAATATAGGTATGACGAGCATACCGCCGCCACCGCCAAACAATCCGTTGGCGACGCCGACGAAGAGCGACGCAATAACCGTCAGGACTATCCGTCCTTTTTTGCCCAATTTGTCGAGTCCCTTTTTCTCTTTTTCGAGCAATCCGTATGACATTTTGGAATAATCTCTGTCGCAAGGCAAAGATTGTTTGTTCCCAATTTCTTTTGCTTTTCCCAGCATTTTCTTCTCCGTAAACCAGCTTTAAGCTTATATTGTGTAAATATAAGAAAAATACTCGGGTAAAAAATTAAAAATGTAAGCCAAAATAATTGATTTTTTTTTATTGGTAATATATAATAACAAAGATTATTGTTAATAAAATAATATATTTATATTATTATAAAGGTGGTTAAATGAACAAGAAGAGAATTTTTATCTTGACAGCGTTGATCTTGGCAGTATGCCTGGTCTTTTCTATGTTCGCAATGGCTTGCGACAAGAAAGACGAAGACAACAAAGACAAAGAGACGCAATCAAATCTGCTCTTTACCAACGGTACGTTTGCCGGTGGCGCGAGCGATTCCGCATTGACGGTGCCAAGCAATTGGACCGGCGCTCCTGGCTCTACTTCTTCAAGTAGCAGCTCTACCTATACCCCTTCGGGCGACGACGACTTGACGAAAGGCGTGGTAGGTACTTCAAGCGCAGATTGGAGAGCCTTGCAGAAGGACTATAAGCATATCACTTCAAGTTCTCCCGGCAGAGGCAAGTCAAGCGATGGCAACAAAGAACTCGACGACGACAAAGTCTTGATGATCAACAACAGAAAGGCTACGTCGTATAAATATACTTCTGACTCCCATACTCTTGCCGCAAAGAGTTATTACAAGTTGAGCGTAGACGTCAAGACTATTCTTGACTCGGACAACACCGACGCTCTCGCCGGCGCGTATATCTACGTCAACGGCTCTGCATACGCAAGATGGGAAGCAATCGACACTCACAACGAGTGGAAGACCTACACCGCTTATATTGAAACCTCGGACACCGCTTCGGGCACGATTACCGTAGTGCTTTCCTTGGGTATCGGCAACGGTCAGACCGGTCACCTTACCAAGGGATACGCTTTCTTCGACAACGTAGTACTTGAGAAAATCTCCGAAGTCGACGAGGACGACGAAAACGCAGTTGCTTTCACCAAAGCAGATTACGATAAAGTCGTCGTAACCGACGAAGTGGCAAAGTACACGATGAAAGTATCGGACAGCGAATTCGATTACGCATCTTCGACAACGAGCACTCCTTATACCCCGTCCAAGTATACGCAAGTCGCAGGCTTCGGCTCGGGCGAATCCGCAAGCACTTCTTCGTCGTATATCACAAAGGGTATCATTGACACAGCGACTTTCTCAAACGAGGGTGTAAGATCTTCGCTCAGCGCTCTTTCCAAGACTTTGGAAAACGCAGGTCAGTCGCTCGATACGCTCTCTACCCCCGAAAATTCTGTGGGCACGAGAATGCTCTATATGCAAAACAAGTTGGCTACGGCATTCGGTTACAGAGCTGATACGGAAATGAACTTCGACCTCAACAAGTTCTATAAAGTAAGCGTATACGCAAGAACTTACCTTGAGCAAGGCAAGGCATACGTCAAACTTACCGACGGTACCAATACCGACAGCAACGATATCACCATCGAAGCAAACACCAACGGCCAGTGGCAACAAATCTCTTTCTATATTGCGGCAAATCAATTCCGCTCCTCCACGCTCAAGCTTGAACTTTGGCTTGGATACGGCGGCGCTAACGATACGGACACGCACGCAGTGGGCGTTGCGCTCTTTGACCTCACGACTATCGAAGAGGTATCAAAAGCAGATTACGACGGCGTGAGCGAATCCGACACCGTCAAGAAATTCGACAAACTCATGACTTCATATGAGAATATGAAGCCTGTTGACCTCAAAGACTTTGCCGTACAAAATTCAGACGACCTCAATGAAGAGCTTGCAAAAAGATCCACCTTCAAGCTCATTGATACCGACAACTTCACCGCAGACGATTATTTCAAAGAAAATCCCGGCAAGCCTGTCGATATAGACAACACAGAAGTTCTCAACTCAAGCGTGCTTGCAATCAACAACTTTGCTCCTACGGCTACCACCTTGTCTACATTGACTATGAAGGACAAAGTAATCGACACAAGCAAACTCGACAACATTAAGATCGCGCCAAACAAGGCGTACGCTATATCAATGTACGTCAAGACCAAGGGCATTGATAAGAGCCAAGGTATGACGATCTCATTGCTCCGCTTCAACGATGAATATAAATTCAGCGAAGACAATAAGAAAGGTCAGGAATTTGAAGAAGCATTCAGCAATATTTCAAGTTTCAGCAATCTCAACACCGAAAGCCTTGAGGACGTAAAAGGATTCAACGATTATACTCTCATCACCTTCTACGTGCTCGGCGAACAAATCAAGACCGCAAAACTTGCAATAGCAATCACCATAGGTACGGGCGACGGAAGCGATTACTCCACCCTCGCTATGGGATACGGATTCGTATCTTCAATGTACGTCGAAAGCATTCCTTACAGCCAATACTCGTCGGCTACGAATTCCACGACCGTGAAAACGGTAACTTTGGCAAATACGACTGCTACGGGAGAAATCTCCTCCAACGGATACTTCAAGAATATGGACATCAGCGCAACCAACAACTTGTTTGGAAGCGATATCCTCGACGAAAACGGAATGATGAAAGGCGCTCTTGCGCTCCCCAACAACTGGTCAATCAACTCGTCTTCAAGCTTGAGTCTCGAAGCTCCGTTCAACAATATGGCAGGTATCCTCAACCTCAACAACGCATCGCAGCTTGAGGCTTTGGGTATTGACGCAAGCGAATTCTACAAAGGTCTTGGCAATGCCTTTACCGTAGACAATCTCCCCACCGTCCTTGCAATCAAGAAGAACGATGAGGAAAAGAAGTTGGGCTTTACCTCCAACAGCATTTCGCTCTCTTCAAATTCGTACTACTTGTTTGAAGTATACGCAAAGGCAGAGGTAGGCAGCGAGTACAGCATCGTACTCAAGACGGCTACGGCAAACAGCGAAGACTATAAGTTTGCTACAATCACCGCTGAAGACAACGAGTGGCATAAATACAGACTGTTCATCGCGACGGGTATCTCAAGCGCGTCCGTAACGCTCTCGCTCAACGCAGGTAGCGACAATGCGTCCAACGCAAGTAGCACAGTCTACTTCACGCACGCAACTTATACCTCAATCGACGAAAAGATATTCGGCAACGCTGAAGGTCAAGACAAGCAAGAGTGGCTTGCCGAATCTTGGCTCGTAGACTCCTTTGACGACGTCGACAGCGCAGACAGCATCTCTTCTGCAAAGAACTTCAACGGCGAATTGGTAGATTCCGACGCAAAATCAGACAACGACGTTTTGGTAAGCGGCGTAATTGACAAGAATAAGACGGACTACTCCGACCTCGACCTTGACGTGGACGGCGACGACGAAGCAATCGTCAACGCTATCTTCAACAACAGCAAGACCAACGTAGGCGACAGAGCTCTCGTAATTTACAACAAGGACGCAACGGCTTACGGATATACTTCCAATACGGCTAATATCACGCCGAATAAGTATTATAAGATTAGCGTATGGGTATTGACCTATAAGTTGGCTTTGAACGGCGACGCAGGCGACGATATCGACGCAAACTTCGTTCCGACGGCTACGATTACCTTGAAAGCAAACAACAAGACTTATGAGTTCGGTAAGAAATTGACGAATGCGTCCACAGAACAAGACAAGCAAAGAATCGTCAACACCTCGACTTATGCCGACGGCAAAGAGACAATCGGCGAATGGAAGGAATACTCTTTCTATATCTTCGCTGAAGACGATATCGAAGATACGACGGCTACTCTTACGGTAAGCCTCGGATTCAAGGGCAAGAATTACTACTTGACGGGTTACGTATTCGTAGACAACTTCTCCGTCGAAGAAATCGACGAAGCAGACTTCATTGCCCGCAAGGACGTATACAAAGAAGCTGAAAACGGCAAGTACTTCTTGCAAGATGACAAGTACGTCGAAATCACCGAAGCTACTCCCGCTCCCGAAGGCGCTAAGCTTTACAACAAGTTGACGGATAGCGAAGTCGCAAAAGATGACAACGAAAACAACAGCGTACTTGCAGACGAAGAAAAAGCCGCAACCAACTTCCGTATCGTATTCACTTCCGAAGACTCCAAGGCAGAGCCGGACGCAGAAGAGCCTACGACTCCTGAAAAGCATAAAGACCCGCTCATGTGGCTTTATATCTCACTCGGCGCAGTCAGCGGTATCATAGTTATCATAGTGGTAATCTTCATCATTATGAAACTCGTACCCAAGAAAAAGAAGAAGCTTATCAAGAATAGCAAAAACAAAAAGACCTCTTCGTCTAATGCTAGCAAGAGAGATCAATTCGGTAAATAACAAAATACCAACCAAATCAAATGAAAATGCGGACGGCAAAAGCCGTCCGTTTTTTATGTTTTATCTTATAATATAAAGTGACGTCATTTCGACCAGAGCGAAGCGTCGTGGAGAAACTCTACAATTATATAATAGGTTTGAGATTTCTCGACTTCGCTCGAAATGACATTATATTGATTTTAAACAATAGGTATGAATACACGTTGACCTATAAACACCCTATCGACGCCGTTGAGGTCGCTTATGCTTTGCGCGCTTACGCCAAACTTCCTCGCTACGCTTTCCAACGTATCAAAAGGCTGGACGGTATAATACTTGCCTTGATTTTCTTCAACGACAAGGCGCATACCCACGAATATGTCGGTATGAAGATTGTTGAGCTTTTTGATTGCCTGTACGGTGGTGTGATACTTCTCCGCCAAGTCCTCAAGAGACGTTTCGCCGTCGATTCTTACTAATACTCTTTTCATTGTTTACTCCTTTTTAATCGGTAGAGATTTCTCCACTGCGGTCGAAATGACATCATATTTTTTGCAAGGTATTCCTATACCTATTCTATTTTGAAAAAGCCGTCAATATTATATTGTATGAGAAAAATATTCAAAGCGTTTGCAACCGTGACAGTCATTGCGGCAATCACGAGAGGACTGTCATTTGTATTCAAAATATATCTATCAAGAAAATTGGGCGCAGAAATTCTGGGACTGTATCAGATATGCGCGTCTGTCTTTATGCTCTTTGCGTGCATCTGCACGTCGGGACTTCCCGTCACGCTGTCTAGAATCACAGCCGAAAGCGACACCGTCGGCGACAATAAACGTCAATTCGGAGCATTGACGACGTGCTTATTTGCAGGAATACTCATTACGCTTGTGATGATTTCAGCGGTATTGATTTTTCCGCAGATACTAGACTTGATATTCAAGGACGAAAGATGCAAAAAGATATTCATAATAATGTTGCCAATGCTGTTGACGGCTTGCCTGTACGCGATACTTCGCGGATGGTTTTGGGGTAAAAAATATTTCGGCATATACTCCGTCAGCGAACTTGTCGACGAAATACTCAAGATAGTATTTGCAATACTCTTCCTTGAGGGCGGAATACTTGCCATACAAAAAGAATACGCCTACGCTTTGGCAATGCTTGCGGGAGATATTATCGTCGTCGCAATAATAATCATAATGTTTATCGCCAAGAAAGGCAAACTTGCCAAGCCTACGCAAGGCAAAGAAATTACCAAAAGCGCAACTCCGCTGACGGTGACAAGAATCGTAGGTTCGCTTATGTCTACGTTTATGTCACTGATATTGCCTTCGCTTCTCGTGACAAAACTAGGTATGAGTCAAAGTATGGCGACTGCCGAATTCGGACGGGCTAGCGGAATGGTAATGCCTCTCATATTTACCCCCACGTCTATAATTGGCTCGTTGAGCGTGGTCCTCATACCCGAAATCGCCTCCGTCAAGGCGGGCAAAGGCGTAAAAACTCTCTCGGGAAGTCTCGGCA
>CAMWSW010000022.1 GCA_947176975.1 uncultured Clostridia bacterium
ACGTTGAGGAAGGCGTTGCCTATCAATTCGCCCGCATCTCCGAAAGTGCAAATGAATATCAGCATCAATCCCACGGTAAATAAGAACGCACACAGTATCGTCACTATCGTCCATATTGTAAGTCTTTTTTTGCCACGATTTTTTGATGGGACGACGGTCACTAAAAGAAGCGGAGTAAAGTCGCCGAACCACATAAGATACTTATCTCCCGCGATAGCCAAGTCGCCGGAAATTTTAAAAGGCATAAGGTTTATTGGGTCGAGCTTGATATTGGAAAAAATCAAAAAGAATGCTGTGGCAAAAGCTACTATCCAAAAGAAAATTTGCGCCGACCTTGCCAAAACTTTTCCGCCTTTTTGCGCAATATATATGCACGCCAAAATGAGCGCAAGCGTGACGAATGCCCAGCTGACGTTGGCGTAAAGAGAAGTTGCGATATACGCTACGCCTTCGCTTCCGCGTACGGTGCATTTTATCACCGAAGATATGAATATAACGACAGCCAACACGCCTTTGAGCCACTTGGGTATATCTTGTTCGAGAATAGAGCCGTTTTTGGCTATGCCGTACACGACGGTGAGCATCATAATCTCGATTGCAATCATGAAAGCCATTACCATATAGCTGTTGTTTGACGCGCTCGAGACGAGATATTGCGGGAGCATAACAATTTTGAAAGTGACTATGGATATAAAAGCCAACAGTAAAAATTGCTCTTCGTATATTTTGTGTTTTTGAATAGTTTCCATAAGTCACCTATTGATTTGATTCGTTGTTTTCCTGTCCGTCGTTTTCGGCTATTTGGCTGCGCTGACGGGTGCGGTTGTCGGTGGGAACGGAGTAGGGGCGTTCGCCCAATTCCTGTAATTGCGCTTTGATAGGACCGTCTTGCCAATCGTGTATAAGCGAAGGCGCAAATGGCGACATATACGACACGCCGTAGCTGTTGATAGAACACAGATACGCGACGAGTCCCGCCATGCCAAGCAATATGCCCGCAAGTCCCATCACACCGCCTATTGCCACGAAGGCAAATCGCAGTATGCTTGACGAGTTTATTTCGTCGGGTACGCAATATACGCCAACCGTTGATATAGCCACTATTATGACGGCAGATATAGAGAATAATCCTGCCGATACAGCCGCTTCACCAAGGATAATTGCGCCCACTACAGACAGCGCCATACTGACGTATCTCGGCATACGGATAGACGTTTCGTTGAGTATCTCGAATATCACGAGTACCAGCATCATTTCAAGCGTCGGCGACAGCGGAATATTGGTAATCTGTCCAAGCACCGATACCAGATATTTGATAGGGAAGAGTTGATATTGATGCTCCTGCAAAGCTACGTAAATGCCAGGCATAAGAATGGAGAATATCAATGCAAAAAGTCTTATTATACGCACCGAAGTTGCGCGATAACTCTTGATATAGTAATCTTCGCTCATTTGGAAGTTTTCGTACATCAAAAATGGCAAAGTGAGGACCGAAGGCGATCCGTCTACCAATATTGCCACTCTTCCTTCAAGCATTTTACCCGTCACGGTATCGGGCTTTTCGCTCGAGCCGACGTGAGAAAAGAGGGAAAATTTGTTTTCTTCGAGGTATCTTGCGATATAGGACGATTCGATTACGCCGTCGATTGTTATGCCCTCGATTTGCGTCTTGATTCTCTTGACGATTTGCGGGTCTGCTACGCCGTCGATAAAGCCTATTGCCACTTTGGTCTGCGTGTATTTGCCCACGCTCAACATCTCAAAAGTCAGCTTTGGCGTGGCAAGTCTTCGACGTATCAAAAACATATTGGTTTTTAGGTCTTCGATAAAACCTTCGCGCGGTCCTCGGAGTACCGTCGATACGGGCGGTTCGGCGACAGCGCGCACTTGATATTTCTTTTCACTGTATTTAAAATAACTTTCTGCGCCGTCGGCAAGCAAGATAATTTCGCCTGCAGAAATCTCTTCGATGACTTTTGCAAAGTCCGTCAATTCTTCAATCGGCGTAGTCATTTGCGTATTTTGATTGAGCAAGCTAATGCTCACTTGCATATCGCCTTGCAAATCTTTGAGGGGTGACAAAATATTGTCCTCAAAGAGCAGAGTATCTATATATCCGTCGATATAAAAGAAACACGCGTTTTTCCCGCAAATCGTCAACTCGATTTTTCTCAAGTCGCACGTTCCGCCGAACTCGGCAGTTATTTTGTTGTATTCGTCTTGGTAGTTTAGCATATATTTGATTTATTGCTTATTTCTCCAATTTTATACATAGTACTTGACGAGCGCGTATATCGGCACGCCTTCCGCCCTAACGACTATGACGCCCTCGGGGTCACGTACGACTAGTACGCTCACCGCTCGGTTGCCGTCGCACGGACGAAAATCACACCAATCTCCGCGCTCGCGTGACGCTTTGAAGTAATTAAAAAATGCGTATCGTTGTGATACGCATTTTTGATATAATTTTGTCGTTACTATTTATCGAAGGTTCTTGCGATATAATTTGCAAGATTGGTGGGATTCCAGAAGATTGCGCCCTTGTCCATTTTATCGCGGAGAGCGGAGTGCTTTTTCCCTACGTTGCACAGCGAACGCATTGATATTTTTTCTTTTACGCTATCCAGAGTTTCGCCCTTTGGCAATTCAAATGTCACCGTCTTGGTTTGCATTGGCATCATATCGAAAAAGTTGTCGGAGAGCATAGTGTTGTAACCCTTGAGCCTTATCTCAACGAAACGCGCGTAATCCGATGAAGTAATATCCATTTTGACTACGTTGTCTTCAAGAGAGAAGTCGCAAGTCAGTTGGGTCTTTGGCAATTTGACTTTGTTTTCGTTGGTGAGAGGCAAGGTTTCTTGACAAATTATATTGCCATCGTCGTCATACGCTACAGCGTATACGTAGCAGTGCTTTTCTTTGCGTTTTTGCAATATTGATTTCAAATCGAGTTTTGCCACTTGTCCCACTTTTTCTTCTTCCATTTCCACGGTGTTGACGAGGTTGTGCAATACTTCGCCGCCGTAGGTCATGACTCCGCATTTTATCTTTGTCTTGAGAAGAGTATCGCCGTCGTGGACGAGCAGCACGTTCATAACGTCGTCCTGTCTTTGGAATACCAATATAGTATTTTGGTTAAATCTTTTTGCGCAGTATTGCAAAGCTTTCATATTGCCGTAATAGTCCATACCCGACCAAGAATTGACGCCCCAGCAGTCGTTGTATTGCCAATACAGCGCGCCGTGACAGCGGGGATTTATTCTCCAGCCTTCCGTAGCGTTTTTAATACAAATAGCTTGCGTAAGTTGCGACAGATATACCGTATCTTCAAAGCGTTTGGGCGACCAGAACTTTGAGAGCATATAATACTTTATTTTGCCGTTTCCGCCGATACATTTTTGGTGCGCTTTTGCCAATGCGCAATGCACGCTTGTGTATTCGTGTCCGTCTGCAAATTCTTCGATTGCGTTGAGCGACGGGAGCGATTCGATACCGAATTCACTGCAAAATCTCGTAGGCATACCCTTGTAGTACTCGAGTTTTCTCAAGCCGTGCCATACGTGCCACAGGTGAGTGTCGCCCTTGTCGCAACTGTTGATATTTTTCATATATTCTCCGCTTGAAGGAGTGCAAGCCCAATACGGCGTGTTTTCATCAAGCGGGGCAAGATGTTCGGGAAGGATTTGATAGAAAAACTTTCCGCAATTCTTAATTACCTCTTGTCGATTCAGCCAACCCATAGACATCGATTCTATCTCGTTGTTGCCCGCCCAAAGACACAGGCAAGCGTGATTCTTGAGTCTCAACACGTTGTCTTCGACTTCGGCAAGCACTTCTTCCAAGAACTCTTCATCGTTGAAAGGATAAGGCTGGCAGGCAAAGTTGAAATCTTGCCATATGAGTAAACCGAGCTTGTCGCACATATCGTAGAATCTGTCGCTTTCATAATATCCGCCGCCCCAGACCCTTATCATGTTCATATTGCACGCTTTTGCTTTATAGAGCAAGTCGTATAGTCTTTCGTCGCTTACGTTGTTGATAAAGCTGTCGGCGGGAACCCAATTCGCGCCTCTTGCAAATATCTTTTTGCCATTGACGTAGAAGCAGAAATTGCGTCCTATCTCGTCGGGTTGATTGTCGAGCGTAATCGTACGCAAGCCTATTTTTTGCGACTTTTGCGCAATCAATTTATCTCCTTGATACACCTTTACGTCAAGGTCGTACAAGGGTTGCTCTCCCATATTGTTGCACCACCAAATACGCGGATTTTCCACTTTGAGCGTTGCAATCTCGCCCGTAGCAGAGCATACCTCTTGTCCCTCAAATGACAAAGTATATTCTATAGTTAAGCCGTCGGCTTGATTTGACAAATACGTCTTCAAATCTATATCTACTTGATTTTCCGAGTGAGTTTGTTTGATATCCAGTCGGGTAATTTTGCATACGTCGTAACACCTGATAAAACAGTTCCCCGAAATACCGCAGGTCAGCAAATGCGGACCCCAGTCCCAGCCGAAATGGTAAGGGCTTTTGCGGATATGGCAAGAGCCCGCTTCGCCCATAGTGCTGTTGGGTAAACTGTTTTTCTGATGCTTGTTGGCGATATATAGAAGAGGAGAGCGGAATAACACTCTTATAGAGTTTTCTCCCTCTTTGAGCAAGTCTTTGATATTCCATGCGTAACGCCTATTGATATTCTTCGTGTTTGCGACAAGCTTTTCATTGACGTATACCTCCGCTAATGTGTCTAGCATATAGCAATTGAGTTCCACGTACTGATATTCAAGCGCTTGTCTGTCTATTTGAAAAGTTCTCGAATACTCCCAATCTGCCCGTCCTACCCATTGGACGAGTTCTTCGTTGAGACCTATAAGCGGATTGTGGATTACGTCGTTTGTCTGCAAGTCGGTAAAGACGTCGCCGGGCACTTTTGCCGTATAAATCTTGTCGTTGCCGACCATTCTGAGCGACCATTGTCCGTTGAGTTTAATTTCCATAATTCCTCCTAATTAAATCTATTATAGCATTTCAACGCATTTGAAGTCAATACGAGTTTTTAATCCTCTTCATCTGCCAATGCCAAATCCGCTTCTACGTCGTATTCCAAAAGGCATCCGTTGATTTTGTCAATGAGTTTTGTATCCGATAATATCTTGTAGTCGTCGGGATTGTCAACTGCCAGTACCAAGATTTCGTCGTCAATATACGGCTCTATTATTTCATCGAATTCTTCTGGTAAATCTATTTTGTTTTCGCGCATTACTTGCACCGCGAACTCAAAAACTTTGTCGGGGCAGTTGCAATAATCAATTATCTTTGCTTGCGTGGAAAGCGTCCTTTCCTTGTCTTTGAATTTGATTTTAAGTCCCTGCTTCGTTACTTGCAATATCTTGCCTTTGCCAAAGATATTGTGAAGTATTATATCGTTTTGTTTAAGCGGCGCTTCTACTTTCTCGGGCTCGAGAGCGCGAAGCCTTTTTTCGCTTATTGCGATATAGTTCTTTGCATACTCGATAAATTCTTGATTGAGCTGTCCTTGGCGCTTAATAAGAGATGGCGAGATATCGAAGATAAATCGGGAAGGGATGAGTTGGTTGTCGTTGTTATAACCCGCCGCGTCGGACAAAAACAATTCTGATTGCGCTCTCGTATAGGCTACGTAAGCTATGCGACGCTCTTCTTCCATTTCCGCAAGCGTTCTGACCTTTGTCGAAGGGAATATGCCTTCGTTGAGTCCGCACACGAACACGTAGGGAAATTCCAATCCTTTGGCGGTATGTACCGTCATCATTTTTACGGTATCCTGTCTTTCCGTCTTATCGGTGTCGGTGAGAAGCGATAAGTCGTTGAGATAATCTGCCAAACTGACTTTTTCGCCTGCGGTATCGACGTATTCCTTTATCGAATTTTTCAAATCGTTGAGATTTTCAAGACGCTCGGAATTGCCGTCAAGCATGATGGATTGTTCAAGACCGCTTGATTTGAGCACGCTGTCCAAAAGGTCGGCGGGATTCAAAGATTGAATTTTGCTTTTGCCGTCTTCTATTATATGTATATACTCCTTGGCTTTGCCGAAATCCGCATTGGAGGAGAGGACTTTCAAAGCTTCGTACAAGCTTACGTCGTTGGCTTTTGCGTAATTATCTATCAATTGTTTTTTCTTTTTGCCTATACCGCGCGCAGGGGTATTGTAAGTCCTTTCAAAAGATATATCGTCGGCAAATGCCAACATTCTCAAATAACTCAAAGCCGTTTTGATTTCCCAGCGTTGATAGAATTTATACCCGCTGTAAAGCGCGTAGGGAATATGTTTGCGCATAAGAGCTTCTTCGATATTTCGCGAATAGGTATTGGCTCTGTATAATATGGCGATATCGTTGAGAGACGCTCCGCCTTCCTGCAATTTCAGTATTTGCTCTGTTATCCAATCGCTTTCGTCTTTAATATCCTTTGCGTGATAATACTGCGGAATCGCCCAACTTGATCTGACGGGCGACAAATCTTTTTCTATTCTTTTTGTGTTGTGCTTGATGAGCGAATTACTTACGTTGAGAATTTCCGGTGAAGAGCGATAATTCTTGGTAAGCAAAATTGTCTTTGCAGATGGGAAGTCTGAACTGAAACCCAAAAAGATGTCTACGTCGGCTCCGCGCCAAGAATATATGGTTTGGTCGGGATCGCCTACGATAAAGAGATTCTTATGTTTGTCGGATAGAATTTTCACCAATTCGTATTGACGCATACTCACGTCTTGGAATTCGTCTACCTGTATGTATTCAAAGTGGTCTTGCCATTTTTCCTTGACTATTTGATTTATGGAGAAGAGATAAAGCGTAAAGGATATCAAATCGTCGAAATCAAGATAGTAATTCTTGCGTTGTTCGACGAGATATTTTTTGATTACGAAATCTATTGACGTACGCAATTGCCAATCCGATAATCCGTCGGGCTCGACTTTGTTTTCAGGGTCGGTCAAAAAAGATACGTACTCGTGGTGGGTCTTGTACCAACTGATAGCGTTTAAGCACTTTTTGTAGGAGAAGTCTTTGACTGTCAAATCATTTTCTTTATAGATTTTCTCAAGAAGCGTCTTTTGGTCGTCTTCGTCCAATATAATGAAATTGGACGGATAGGAAAGGTGAGTGATTTCTTCCTTTAATATTTTGTGGCAAGCTCCGTGAAAAGTCATAATCCAATTGCCGTTTTCGTCGGGCAAATATTTTTGGATACGCGACTTCATTTCTTTTGCGGCTTTATTGGTGAATGTGACGGACAAAATATTATCTATGGCAATGTCAAGCACCTTTGCCAAATATACGTAGCGCGTCGTGAGGACTTTGGTTTTACCGCTGCCTGCTCCAGCGACGACTCTGACGTAGCCTTCCGTGGTTTTGATGGCTTGCTTTTGTTCTTCATTGAGATTTTTCAATAAATTTTCCGTTAAAGATATCATATAAACTTTTTGTATCCCTCTCCGTATTGCAATGCTCTCGATACTCTTGACAGCGTTGCCGAAGAGATATTGGTTTGCTCAATGACTTGATTGTACGTCATTCCTTGCTTGAGGAGCAGGGCAGACTCGATACGCTGCGCCATTTGCTCTATTTCCTTATTGGTGCACAGGTCTTGAAAAAAGAGCTTGCACTCCTCGGGAGTGGAGAGTTTTGAGATTACCAAATATAGTTTTGCTATCATTTCATTCATATGGTCAGCTTTCATATCAATCCTCGTCTATAGATTTTTCGCTCTCTTGCAAGAATGCCTTCGTCTTTGCGCTTTGCGGATTGCCGAAGACCTCTTCGGGAGCGCCTTGCTCTTCGATTACGCCGTCTGCCATAAAGATGACTTTGTCGGCTACCTTTCTTGCAAATTCCATTTCGTGAGTGACGACTATCATAGTGTGTCCGTCTTTCTTGAGGTCTTTGATTACCTTGAGTACCTCTCTCGTCAATTCGGGATCGAGCGCGCTCGTAGGCTCGTCAAAGCAAAGTATCTCGGGTCCTAATATCAAAGCTCTTGCGATTGCTACGCGTTGTTGTTGACCGCCGGAGAGTTCGCACGGATATGCTTTGAGTTTTTCGCCAAGCCCCACTCTTTGCAGAAGCGCCTCGGCTCTTTCGTCAATCTCCTTGAAAGCTTGCTTTCTTGCCATCTTCACGGATTTTGAAAAATACTTGTCAAGAGGCTTGAGACCTTTGTCATACTTCAGCCTTGCCGCCAAGGTGAGGTTTTTCAATACGCTGTAGTGGGGGAATAAGTTGAAAGATTGAAATACCATTCCGAATTTGAGTCTTTGCTCGGCAATTTGTTTTTTCTTTTCTTTGCTTATCTTGACGGGCTTTATCTTTTGAGGTTTAGTCTTTTTATCTGCAGTCTCTACCATGTCGACGCCGCTTTCTTTTGAATTGTCGAGCTTTGCGTCGCTTAAATCGTCTTTGACGATATCGGCAGTTGAGTTTTGTTTCTCGCCCTCGTCTGCGTTTTGCAAAGCTTCGTTTACCTTGTCGAGGTTGTCTACGGAAAAGATATTATCTCCGCCGAGGTATATTTCCGCTTTGTCGGGTATCTCCAAGAAATTGATACAACGGAGCAGCGTCGTTTTACCGCTGCCCGACGAGCCGATTATAGCAAGTACTTGCCCCTCGTCAAGTTCCAAATCTATGCCTTTAAGCACTCTGTTGGCGCCAAAGTTTTTGTATACGTTTTTTACTTCAAAAAATGCCATATCTCACCTCACGCCTTGTAATAATTCATTTTCTTTTCAAGCCACTTGAAGAAGAGCGTCAACACGCCTACCATTGCAAGATAGAATACGCCCGTGTAGAAGAGCGGCCATATTATCGCTTTGGTGGACACGATACTTTTTGCCGCAAATATAATTTCCGCAATACCAATGAAATTGGCAAGGGAAGTGTCTTTTACAAGGGTGATTACTTCGTTGCTCATTGCGGGAGTAATCTTCTTTGTGACTTGCGGAAGTATGATGAGTCTGTTGACTTGCATACGCGACATACCCAGCACTTTGCCCGCTTCGTACTGACCTATAGGCATAGCCAGTATTCCGCCTCTGTATATCTCGGCAAAGTATACGGCGTAGTTTATGGAAAATGCTATTATAGTCGCCAAAAATCTGTCTTGCATAGGCGTGCCGAATAGCAGTCCCGGACCGTAGAAAACCACTACTAGTTGCAACATAAGAGGAGTACCTCTTATTATCCATATAAATACGTGCGTGATGTACTTGAGTGGCTTGAATTTTGAAAGCGCAAACGCGCAGATAACCATACCCAAAGGTATGGCTATCAAAAGCGTCAGGAAGAATATTCCCAATGTGTATTTGCTTGCGTCAAGCAGTTTTAACGTTACGTCTGCAAAACTCATTATTAAGCCTCGTAAGCGATAGGAGCGTAAAGAGTATATCCTACGATAAATTTTCCTCTTTTAACGAGATAGTCCCAACCCGACTTTTCTTCATCGGTCAAAGTATCCCACTTGCTCTCATAAGATACGTCGCAAAGTTCGCTTGCCAATCCATACTTTTCAGCAAGCTTTTTGAGTTCGCCGTTTGCTTGCAACTTTGCAAGGGAAGTATTGATCTTGTCCATAGTGCCTACGTCGGACTTTCTTGCCGCAATTCCGTATTGTTCTACGGTAAATACGAGATTCGGTATTATCATAAGGTCGGAATAGTCAGTGTCCTCGCTGCAATAGAAGTTGCCGAGTACAGAGTCAAGCAAAGCGATATCGCTCGTGCCGGCTTTTACTTCCGTCAATGCGTCAACTTGCGCGCCGAGTCCCGTAGCGTTGGGGAAATTATTTTCTTCTGCTACGTCTTGTCCTGCGCTGCCTTTTTCATAAGCGAATTTAGCGTCCTTAATATTTTCAAGGTTGGTGTACTTTGCGCTGTCGGACTTTCTGATAATGGCGATCTGCTTGTTGTTCAT
>CAMWSW010000023.1 GCA_947176975.1 uncultured Clostridia bacterium
TACAAAGTTTTATTATTGTAAACGTATTAATCTATCACTTCGTAATCCTGCGCTGTAATCGCGTCCTTGATTTGTTGTAGCGACACCTTATCTTTGTCAAATTCTACTTCGACGATACCTTTGCCGCTGTCTGCAGATACGAAGAATACTCCGTCCAATGCTCCGACCGCTTTGTTGACTCTGCTTTCGCAATGAGAGCACATCATTCCGTTTACTTTAATTTGCATATTTTCTCTCCTTTCTTCCACTTCTTGAGGCGTGGATATTTGTTGTTCGTTCTGTGTTATATTATTTGTTGCAATACCTTCTTTTGGCTCAATAGGACAACTTGCGTCGCAAGCGTTATTATTTTTGCCTTTATCGAATTTGAAGAAGTTGAGACGCAATGCGTTGGTCACTACCGACACAGACGAAAGGCTCATTGCCAATCCGCCAAGCATTGGGCTCATAGTATATCCGTTGATTGGATACAAAATTCCGCAAGCGATTGGAATACCTATTATGTTGTAGATAAACGCCCAAAAGAGGTTTTGCTTAATGTTGCGCATAGTCGCCCTTGCAAGGCGCACTCCTCTCACTACTCCCGAAATCTGTCCGCCGACTATGACGACCTGACCGCTCTCTATGGCTACGTCGCTGCCGCCGCCCATAGCGATACCAACGTTGGCTTTTGCAAGCGCGGGAGCGTCGTTGATACCGTCGCCCACCATTGCCACTTTTGCACCTTCGCCTATAAGTCTGTCGATTACTTCGCCCTTCTGCTCAGGAAGCACGTTGGCGATGACCTCGTCGATTCCTGCGCTTTTAGCAATATACTCCGCCGACTTTTGATTATCTCCGCTCAAAAGCACGACTCTAAGACCTAGGCTTTTGAGTTCTTCGATAGATTTCTTGCTGTCCTCTTTAAGCGTATCGGATATTCCAAGCACGCCCACAGCCTTGCCGTCTATGGCAACCGCGACGATGCTCTTGCCTTGCATAGAATACTCGTCGGCTTTTGCCTCTATTTCAACTACGCTTATTCCGTTGTTTTTCAAAAGCGCAATATTTCCGCAAAGCACTCTTATCCCGCCGACTTCTCCGTCAAGACCGTAGCCCGACAGTACTTTGACTTGAGCTTGCAATTCGTTTGGCGTAATATTCTCGATAATAGCCTTAGCAATAGGGTGTTCGCTTACGCTTTCCACCGCTCTGACGTAGGCAAGTACTTGCTCTTCGTCGCCCAAGATATATTGATCCGTCAAAGTGGGGTGTCCCTTCGTGATAGTACCCGTCTTGTCAAATACCACGGTATTTATACTACCCAGCCTTTCAAGACTCTCTGCGTTTTTGAAAAGTATACCGCCCTTTGCGCCTCTGCCTATACCAGTGATTATCGCAGTAGGCGTGGCAAGTCCCAATGCACACGGACAGGCAATGACGAGTACGCTGACGAATATCTTGATTGACATTGCAAAACCGTTTGTAGCCCACCATATAATGCCCGCAAGTATAGCTATACTCATTACAGCAGGTACGAACACGCCCGACACTTTGTCGGCAATTCTTGCAATAGGAGCTTTGGAATTTTGAGCCTCTTCCACAAGCGCGATTATCTTCGACAGCTTGGTAGCCTCGCCAACGCTGTCGGCAGTAAATTTGATTATGCCGTTTCCGTTGACCGTACCGCCGAATACTCTGTCACCCACGCTTTTATCAACTGGCATACTCTCGCCCGTCAGCATACTCTCGTTGACGTTGCTTTCGCCCTCAATTATTATACCGTCGCAACAAAAACTCTCGCCTGCCTTGACGAGTACAGTGTCGCCTTTCTTTACCTCTGCGCTGTCCACTTGCACCCACTCCCCGTTTCGTAAGATTGTTGCGTACGCGGGAGCTAGCATAGTAAGACTGCGTATCGCGTCGCCCGTCTTCTTGAGCGATTTGCTCTCCAAGAACTTGCCAAGCGATATTATGGCAATTATGACAGCCACGCTCTCAAAATAAAGACTGTGCGCCTTGTGCGCATCGCCCATACATATCAATATAAAATTGACGAAACTATATACGAACGCCGTCGTCGTACTCACTGCGACCAGACTGTCCATATTGGGTTTTGCTTTAAAGATATTTTTGAAACCTCTTATATAAAACGGCAAGCCCATTATTATCACGGGAATACACAACACAAGTTGAATTACCGTGAAGACTATCGGAGATTCCTCTGCGGAAATGCTAGAGGGATATTTCACTCCCAGCATCCCGAGCATTGCAAACGCAAGCAAAAGAAATGCCAGCGCGAGCATTGCCACGAGTACGCCGATATTTTGTCCCTTGTCTTCCTGGTCTTGGGCGATCGCCTTATATCCCGCCTTGTTGACGGCAGAAAAAATATCTTTTTCCGTCGCAGCGTCTTCGTCGTATTCGACAAGCGCGACTCCGCTTGCAAAATTGACGTTGCAAGTCTTGACTCCGCTCAATTTGGCAATGGCTTTTTGGCAAGTAGCTGCGCACACGACGCAAGTCATCCCCTGTATGTTAAACTTGACTTTTTTTATCATAGTCCTGTCCTTTAATCCCTAGTAATTTACTAGGTTTTCTTAATCTTACCATAATACTATTGCCTTGTCAATAATTTTTGACGGATTAAATAATTTTATGCAAAGCCCAAATTCAACTTACTATATAAAAGTATAGAGAAAAACAAATTTGATTGACCTAATATAAAATATGGGTGTTAAAATTCTTAAACACCCATATTAAGTTTAATTATTTCATCAAATAATATTTTTACAATTAAATCCAGCCCTTCCTCTTAAACCCTTCTATTTGCGCCAATTGTTCAGCTGACGGCTGTGTGCAATATTCGGCAGAATATAATCATACATCTCATCATAGTTAAATAATTTATTTTCAGTACTCAACATAAACAGCCGAAGATAATTTTTGTTTGCCACATCAAATTCCTCTTCGGAAACGTTTTTGAATATTCCAAAGCCATCAGAATATGAAGTTAACTTTAAATTTGACATTTTTCACCCATGCGCATGACATTTTACTGAATTCCATAGAAAACTTTCAGTTCGTTTTCGAGCGCATCTTTTAATTCTTGAACACCATTGCCAATGTTTTTATAAGGAAGCATTTTATAATGTTGAACATCAAATTTAGCGGACGCAAATGGATCATCAGGATTGCTTGGGTTACTAATAAGATATAGCACTTTAACTGCATTTCCTAACTGTGACTGCAGTAAACCTTGCGCATAACCTACTTCATAATATACGTTTGCATTTTGATCTGTAAGGTCAGCTATAAGTAGTCCTGCGTTTTGAATCTGAGTTAATATTTCATCTACAATATCGTATGAATAGCCTGTGATTTGCTTATCTATACGAATAGGTGTAGGTAGTTCAATGCCGTACTTATTATTCAATTTTTCTACGGTACTTCTAATTGCTTGATAAACGAAATCAAGTTCAGGCTTAAAGGGCATAGCTACAAAAATCTGCTTTTGGCGAATTTCGTAAATGCTGTCAAACACTTTTACGATACTTGTAGGATCAAATTTTTCTATGTTATATAATTTATTACTTATAAACCAATCGTTAAAAGCTGAAAGCTTTGCATTTTTGTGTCCGCCACCTGTTTTGCAGTAATAAACGTAAGGTACAAGAGCATTAGAATCTTTACAATGGCGTATTTTTTCGCAATCCGAAAAGTATGTATGATTCAACTCACCAAAAATATCTGCAAGTTCTTGCGCTGAAATCTCTATAGAATTAGACATTATAAATTTAACGCAACGCATAACAGTATCTGACAAGTCTCGAAGTAGTTCAAACAAATTATTCAGCGACGTTTGACTATAGGTTAATAAATACTCTTGTGTAACACTTAAATCTTTCCCAAATTGTAATAATTCGTCCACAGAAAAAAGGTTAAACAGCCCATTATATTGTTCAATTGAAGTAAGCGGCTTAACTTTTGCATTGATGTTGTGAAATATTTCCATTTCCGTTTTTTCACGAACCCGAAGTTCAGGATTGCCGCTACTACTTAACAGTATAACACAAAAAGGAATCTGAAAATCATCTCCACGATAATCTTTTAATGCTTCCAATCTATGATTTCCGTCAATGCGATGGAAAAATGCTGGCTTGTTATCATTGAACTCAAAACGTATAATTTTATTGATTTTAGCACTACCTATGTGAGCAATACTCAAATCCTTGTTTGAGCTAAAAAATTTCGAGCCTGCATTTCTCAACATTGCATCAGCAAGCGATAAGTATTGTTCGTCAAAAACAACATTAGTACAATCAAATGACAATACGACTTCCGTCATGAACTTGATTTGTGGACTTTCCAAATATGCTCGTATTTCATTAACATGCTGTTCTTCTGCGGTGCGCTGATAGGAGGGGTGCGGTTTAGAGTATTGCAACAATTTTTTGTAAGAGCAATAACCACGAATTATAGGTAAACCATTATAGCAATATTCTAAATTGCCGTATATTTTTTCTTTTGCCATATTATTGTCTACACTCCTAATAGTTCTTTTTCAAATTGTGATTTCGCCGCTTGCCATTCTTGCTCAGCGTCTAATTCCATCTGTCTTGCTTTCGACCTTAATTGATATATTCTCTGTCCGATCTCGTAATTGTTTTCCGGTACTATAACGGTTTGCTCCAAAAATTCCTCTATGATAAGATTACGAATACCGTTTGTCTGATTCTGCATTACTTCCGTTAGACCAATGCCATAAATGAACCGTAAATATTCAAATAAATAATACGGGTCAACTAAATTATGGTTAATTTTGATTTTAGTTAAGAAATTGCTATATGCCAATGGATAGCCTTTATATTCTAATTGATCAACAAAAATAACACGACCAACTGGCTGATCAATACTGCCACCGGATTTTTCAATAATGACATCGCCGATTTCTAAATTCATCGCTGCTAATTTCCTCTTCTCTATTTGACGGCACTGCGCTTTATCGACTCTGATATTTATATTATTTTTGTTGCTGATTTCAGTTGCACGTAAGACCAAACATTTTATACGAGTGTCACTTTCATTTCCTTCGTCATAGCCCCAATCGCCCCCAGTATTATCGATTATTAAATCTCTTAATTGATAAGAAGGAAAAACGGAGTGACTTAATTCATCGCGCATAATTTGAAATTTTTTATCGTAACATTTTGTATCTAATCTCCTAGTAGCCGTTGCATTTATTTGTTCCATTCTCAAAACGGTAACAAGTTCGGGCTTATTTCTTGAAATTCTTATATTAAGCGTTTCGGCAAAATAAGTTAAGATAGATTCCCTTATGGTATCTGCCTGTTTCAATTTTGCTTGCCGTTTTGCAAAAGCAGCATCCATAAATTCAACTACTCTATGCTGCATTTCTATATTTGGCAATGGAATTTCAAAAGATTTATATTCTTCTCTATTGATGTTTGGTTGGCCAGAAGGACGTTGAATTCCTTTTATCCAATCTGTATATTGTTTTGTTTTGGTACACCAATAAATATATTTAGGTAATACTTTTTTCCCATCAAATCTAAATCGTATGCAATAACCTGCAAATATTGCTCTCCCAATACTGCCGTCATAGAAATAAGTTTTGCCCACTGTACCGCCTGTACGAGCGAACAAAATATCGTTATTTTGAAGTAAATGTTTCTCGACATAAGTTTCCGCTGTCATATATTCATGATTATCTTCAATTCCATAATCATCGAAATCCGTAATACGAATATATTTCGGTTGTTCTTCGCAAGTTCTTTCGATTGCCGTTGCCGATGTGCCATAACAAGGCTCTTCAATTGTTAAACTCCCAAGTGAAATTTTTTGTGTTTTTCTATTTTGATAAATTTGACAATAAAAGATATTTTGTACGTCTAGTCGATTTTCTATCTGCCCCCGATTAATAGCAAAGACGCAAAGCGTATTTGCCTTATCGGGGGTTATGCAAAAAAAGGCGTTGCATCCTTGCAAAATTCTTCGTACTTCAAAACTATTTCATTAAACTGATTTTCTTTGGTTTTCCGCCCTGTTGCGTCGTAACCAATAAATTCAGGTGAAGCCATAAATATAGCTTCATTATTGTTGGACGTTTCATTTTTCGCCCGCTTGCGTACAAATATAATTGATGCTTTTACCCCTGCGCCGAAGTGAGCAAATGCACATTGTGGCAGGCTAATCACCGCAAGTAGTTGGAACTTTTCCAATATAAAGTCGCGCACATATTGCATTGAACTGTTTGTAAGTATTCCGTCGGGCAACACAATAGCCGCCTTGCCCGTCTTCGGTTTTAAGAATTGCCAAATACGTTCAATAAACAACACTTCTGAGCTTTGGTTTTTGCGTGGATTTTTTTTGCCTTTCTTGTCAGTTGTGTTGCCAAGTTCAAAGCTTTCCAAGTATGGTTTTTCGGTTTTACTAATAATCGAACCAAACGGAGGGTTTGTAAGTATTAAATCAAACTTGTTTGCCGCAAAGCCTAGATTATGTGCATGCATTTTATCTATGCTTTCCAGCGCGTCGTGGCTTATAACATTTGTGTGCCCATCATCATGGACAATCATATTCATTTTTGCAACTCGAGCTATTTCATCGTTTATCTCAATTCCATATAAATGTTTTGCCGCAAAATCGTGCCAATAATTAAAGTAATCCACTGTGCCTTTTTCATAATATTCACCTGCTTGAGTACGCATATAGTCTAGCGCATGTAACAAAAAACCTCCTGACCCACAAGAAGGATCAAGAACATCCCAATCATGTTTAGGTTTCATCATCTTTACGCAAAAATCTATAATTTCACGTGGCGTAAAATATTGTCCAAAATCCCCCTTAAAAAATCCATCCATAAACTGCTCAAATGCCACCCCTTTAACGTCAAGGTCGGTTTTATTTAAGTTGATTGCTTCAAGGTGTGATACGACAGTACGTAACACTCTGTCGTCAACCTTTATGGACTCCGTAAATACTTCGGGATCTTTTACTTTTTGCTCATCGTAAAGCTCGTTTATTCGTTCTGCGAGCTTACTTGATGGCTCATGCGTTTTTATTTGAAACTGATATGGTTCACCTTTCTTACGCGGCTTTTGTTCGTCGCTTATTTTTACGAAAATTATTTTGCATAATTCACCGAATGCGGTAGGTGGCGAGAGCCTGCCACCGCCCCAAAGAGTTTGGTGACATTTTTTGATAGCGGAAATTAAATCTTCTCGCGCTACAGGTTTAATATCATTTTCCGTACCTTTGTAGAATCTAAATTCTTGTGGCTTACCATATGCCTTTGGTAAGTCCGCAAGAATATTTTGTTCACGCTCAAATGCTCCATATTTATCCGAAACGTCCAAAACACGACGCGTCCCACCTGCTACGATTACTGCATATTCGGCGCGGAGCTTTATCCATGTAGCGTTGCCCACACCTTGTTCGATTGCCTGATTAAATTCAGCATCTGTAACGCCGTCTTTTTTGCACTCAATTACGGCATACGGACGTTTACAATCATCATCGGAGAATACTACTATATCTGCACGGTCTGTCGGTAGTCTATCAGGGACAACAACTTCAACTTTTATGCGATTTACAGGATATTCATATTTGTAAATAAGTTCTGCCCAAAATTCAGCACGTACCTGTTCTTCGGGATCATTAAAGTTTTCTGTATGGTTGTCTGAAGTTACATAGGTTATCTTTCTTTTGTTATCCGTACCCGATATGTATGCAAAACCATCTTTTTGCGCTCTTTCAAGAAAAGTCATATCAATTCCCCTCCTTTATAACGTTTACAATTTCCATTATATCAGAAATGTCACATTGCAGCACGCTACAGATTTTAAGCAATACTTCCGTATTAACATTCTCATTTCTTCCTAGTTTCGCCATAGCCGTAGTTGTAATTCCTGCCGCTTTGCGTAGATCTTCTTTCTTCATATCTTTGTCAATCAGTAGTTTCCATAACTTTTTATAGCTCGCCGCCATAATATTAAAATCTCCTACTCTTATTTTAGATGCTTTTATTATAGCACACATAAAGAATAATCGCAAGATAATCTCCAAATTTTAGAGAAATATTTTTACAACATAAAGACGACTTTACGCACTCGTAAAGCCGCTAAATTTAATATTTTAGTAAAGAAATCGTCTTGATTTAGCTAATTTATTATTGTCCATTTTATTTACTCATTGTGTCTACATGTACCCCTTGCACCAAAACTCTCTACTTCGATATTTGATTTCATGTTTGCCCATTTTTCACATATTCACAAACTACTCTTCCCTTTTAGAAATCCCATAAAACTCGCTACGCTTATTTTAAGTGGTATTTCTAAAAGCATATGTATGTGGTCTGGGCATACTTCTGCTTCTAATATATTTACACCTTTCCATTTGCACAATTCTCGTAGAATTGCTCCTATCTCTAATCTTTTTTGACCATAGAATACTTCCCTACGATACTTTGGCGCAAATACAATATGATATGTGCAATTCCACTTCGAATGTGCTAAACTATGTATGCCATTTACTTGACTGTACCTCCTTTGTTCGCGTAATTTGGTGGCAAACCTAGCTACATTATATGAAAGGAGGTATTTTTCAGCACCCAGCGGCAGAACCTTTTTTGAACCATGCGTCCAACGCGCGGTTTTCTAGTACAAAAAAGAGAGTAGCTATTTGCTACTCTCTTTCATTGGAACCGGCGACGTCCTACTCTCCCAGGTCGTGTCCAACCAAGTACCATCAGCGCTGAAGGGCTTAACTTCTGTGTTCGGAATGAGAACAGGTGGATCCCCTTCGCCATTATCACCGGAATGGTTAAATGTGCTATCCTTGCACACTCACAACTGCACAGTATTTTCTCTCCAAGTACTCCAAAAAGCTTTTACATTACTTACTCTTCTCTTACTCTAGTCTGTTAGACTACGAATAAGCCTTCGACCTATTAGTATCGGTAAGCTCAATGCATTACTGCACTTACACACCCGACCTATCTACCTTGTAGTCTTCAAGGGGTCTTATCAATGAGGGATATCTTATCTTGAGGTGGGTTTCACGCTTAGATGCCTTCAGCGTTTATCCCATCCAAACTTCGCTACCCAGCTGTGCCACTGGCGTGACAACTGGTGCACAATAGGTTTGTCCATCCCGGTCCTCTCGTACTAGGGACAGCGCCTCTCAAATATCCTACGCCCACGATGGATAGGGACCGAACTGTCTCACGACGTTCTGAACCCAGCTCGCGTGCCACTTTAATCGGCGAACAGCCGAACCCTTGGGACCGACTCCAGCCCCAGGATGTGACGAGCCGACATCGAGGTGCCAAACCTCCCCGTCGATGTGAACTCTTGGGGGAGATCAGCCTGTTATCCCCGAGGTAACTTTTATCCGTTAAGCGACGGCAATTCCATTCTCTACCGCCGGATCACTAAGTCCTACTTTCGTATCTGGTCGACATGTCTGTCTCTCAGTTAAGCTCTCTTATGCCTTTACACTCTACGAATGGTTTCCAACCATTCTGAGAGAACCTTTGAACGCCTCCGTTACTCTTTGGGAGGCGACCGCCCCAGTCAAACTGTCCACCTGACACTGTCCTTCGCCCAGTTCATGGCACGAAGTTAGAACCTCAATAATAAAAGAGTGGTATCCCAACAGCGACTCCACAGATGCCGAAACACCTGCTTCATAGTCTCCCACCTATCCTGTGCATTCATTACCGAAATTCAATATCAAGCTGCAGTAAAGCTCTACGGGGTCTTTCCGTCCAGTCGCGGGTAATATGCATCTTCACATATACTACAATTTC
>CAMWSW010000024.1 GCA_947176975.1 uncultured Clostridia bacterium
GAGTAGCCGTAGTCAATACGCCAATCAAAATAATTGCAATAAATAAGATTTTGAGTTTTTTCATAGTTATCTACTAACTAGTCTATGACTTCTTTGAT
Organism: uncultured Clostridia bacterium; assembly: GCA_947176975.1. Taxonomy (GTDB): domain Bacteria; phylum Bacillota; class Clostridia; order Christensenellales; family UBA3700; genus RACS-045. The sequence continues at coordinate 99 of CAMWSW010000024.1, forward strand.
TTCTTGTACGTTGATTTGCGTTACGTCAGATACCTTTTCTTTATCGAATTCCAAAAAACACATATGCATTGTCATAGCCGTAGCGTAGTCGGCGTCTTTTTTGCTTATTTCAGATACGGTCACGTTCATTGAATTGTCTACGATTTCGTAATCTTTGATATCGCTTTGAAGTCCCATACACGATCTTACTCTGGATATTACGACCAAAGATTTGTCTTTGAAAAATTGCTTGTTGTATTCTTGGAACAATTCTAGGATTTTTTGTTGGTTCTGTTGAGAATATTCGTCTTTGTTTACGCAAACGGGAGAAGACTCGTCATTGAAAAGGTCAGACAAATCGCCGATAGATTTTACTATAGTTGCGTAGTTTACAATATTGGAGATATCTTCGTAATAACTGAATTCAAAATCTTTTGACTTTGTTTCCGCATTGTCGGACGGTTGCGCTGTTCTGCTGCGACCGGATAGTAAATTGCCGTCGCCCGCGACGCTGCAAGCGCAAAGCAAAGTAGTCGTAATCAATAGGCAAATAAGCAGCGTTGCCACCGATATTATTTTAATATTTTTCATAGATAACCCCCATTATCATAACAAAATATTGATATTAAGTTTGTTGAAATTTTCTGTATCTTTATTATATCAAATATTTTAGTACAATTCAATACCCAATCTGAAATTTTGTCATAAAAATCTTGACAATATTCGATTTGGAGATATTATAAAGGTATCTAATCTACGCTCTTTCCCCCATGAAGGAGAGTACATGATTTTAAAGTACAAATATCACAGCGATACGGGCTTGCTTGAGGCTTACCGCAGTTATACTTTGGCGCAAAACAACTCTTTGTCGGACACTATACTTATTACGTCAACTGCGCCCGACGCCGAAAGATATAATTACTGTCTTGAATTTATTTGTTACAACAGCAAGAGTATTCCAAAGGCGCAATACATTTCGCCAATCCTCAATTACAGCGACGAGGGTATCTCTTTCGTCGTGCCCAACAATCTCACGGAGTTCAGAGGGCACGTGGATATGCAACTCACAGGCTACGACCCAGACGACAATTCCATCGTATTCAAAAGCGTCAGCAAGAATTGCAAAGCCTTTGAAGTGGAAGGATCGCTTTGCGTGCTTGAGAAAGACCTCAACGACACCCCCAACGTCTTTACCGAAGTGCTCAAACAACTTGAAGAGCTTGGCAAAATTCACCAAGATATTATCGACGAGGCAATGATAAGATTCAGTCAGCAAATGCTGACTATGGTCAGAAATATCAAGTGGTATAAGGTCAAATTTTATGATTACGGAAAACTCCTTGACGAAAGATGGATAGTAGAAGGCGGAAAGCTGACTGCGCCGCAATATACTTTGCCTTCCGACTGCGCAATTGTCGGCGGTTGGTATAATCCCGCGGCGGGCGAGATATGGGATATGGAAAACGACACCGTGCAAAGCGATACGGATTTGTATCTCAATTATATTACTGACGAGATTGTAATAGTAAACGGTGAAGTCACGGATCTCGGAAAACATTCTCGCGCCGATATTTACATTCCCGAGTATTACGGAGGTTGCAAAGTGACGGCTGTAAACGTGGAGCCCATTTTTACGACTCGCGTTCATTTGGGACACAATATGCAGGATATCGGACAGCTTGCGCTGAGCTTACGCGTGGCGGGATTATACTTTCCGGAAAATCACGAAGTATATATTTCAGACGGAGGTTCGATTTATGCCTACGACAACCTTTTGAAGTTGATTTACGCTCCCAAGGTGTGGCGCGACGACGCGATAATAGTCAAAGACGGTTGCAGAATACTCGGCGCGTATTCTATCTACAACGATAAATATTTGCGTCGGCTTTTGTTGCCGCAAAGCCTTGAATGTATCGATCAGTATTGCATTGTCAATACGGGACTTGAATCGCTGAGATTGCCGTGTAATATCATCGAAGTGCACGATTATGCCGTGAGCAACAATTTTAATCTCAAAAGAGTATACATTGAAGGCGACGTCCCCGAAGGTATCAGCGACGAAACATTCATCAACATCGACGAAAACGACGATGTCACACGCCCGATACTTTGCGTGAATCCGCAGTATTACGAAAATTATAAGGCGCTTAATCTTGCTTATGAAATCCAAGCAGTGGGTCAGGAGTATCTCGACGGCAGATATGCGCAAAAAGGAGAATAGTATGCCGAGAGTAGCAAAACCAAAGATAGATATACCCAAGGACGTATTTTTCAGATATACGGTCAATGGAAGAGTGCTTGCCAAAGTCGTCGACGGCAAGTTGCTTTGCGGGCATAGAGTAATCACAAATACGCAAGCAGGTATGGATTCTTGGCATGAGTTCGGGTCGGTCGCCGAGGCTAGCAAAAGCCTTGGCGTGCCAATGCCAAAGTATTTTGGTTGTCCTATTATCAATGAGGATAATCCGCGCATTGATTGGAGTACGTTTAGAGGGGGATATTATATACCAAAGAGCTAAATTTTTTTTTGGGGGGGGGAGTAAAGGCTTACAAGTAGTATTTGCATTAGTAACTAAGCTATTTTTTAGTGATACTTTTTAAAAATTCGAAAATACCAAAACCAAAAACTAGCGATGTACTTAATGCAAAAACTACTTTGCGCCTTTCGTAAGTTACACATTCACCCCGTCACCTTGAGCGTAGTCGAAAGGTCTATATTTACAGTTGAGATTAGCGGAAGCCTTTACTCTTACCAAAAAATTTTAATCGGCTTAGTTGGCAGTATCAATAGAGTTAGTAACCACTCTCACTTTGAGCCAAACTAAATAACCACGAAGTTTCCGGGAGTGATGAATATAAAACTGATTATGGCAAGTATGACGACTACGACGACTTGGTGCAGGGCGTAGACCCATATTGCAATCTTGCCCCAAAAGGCAAAGGGCTTATACCAATCGTATTTGCCAAGGAGCGGTAAAAGAGATTTTTTCTTGGGATATAAAAGTATGCCTAAAGCTGCGCCTACCAACATATATCCAGTCGTGGGGAATATGGGGTAATAGTCTCCCGAGAAGAAGTTGCGATGGTCGCCAAGCATAAATGCGCCGATAAAATAATAATCGTTGTCGGTGGCAAAGGCTTGGGGATTGGCGTTGTACGTCGCCATAAAGCCCTCGTTCATTGTGATAATCATTATGCCGACAAACATACACACGCCTGCGGTAATCATCTTGTTGTGACAGCAAAGCGTGTCTATCAGCCACCAAAGCAGTATGGAAAATGCAAACATATGCAATATACCGAATTTAATAGCCGAGTCCATATAGTAAGACACGATTGTGATTATACCTGCGATAATGCAAGCTTGCACGCCGCGTTTTAGATTACTGCGAGAAAAAGAGCAGGATATACCGCAAAGCACGGCGAATATCCATACGACGATATGTTGGGTGGTGGCGCGAAGCTCTGAACTGTTGATATATTGTATTGCAAGGCGCACGATTTGAATTACGTTTTCTTTGCCTGTTGCTATCCATGCGCTGCCAAACAAATCGGCGATGTCAAACATAAAATGGTCAAAGACCATCAACAAAACGCAAACTCCCCGCAAAAAATCCAGCTCCCAAATTCTTTGGGAAGACTTAGGCTCAAGCCTATTTGACTTTTTGCGGAGAGCTATATTCATAGATTTGGATTATTGAATTTTGTCCACACCCATGTACTTTCTCAATACTTCGGGGATGACGATACTGCCGTCTGCCTGTTGGCAGTTCTCAAGAATTGCGGCGGTAGTTCTGCCTACTGCTAAGCCGCTGCCGTTGAGGGTATGCACGAGCTTGACTTTGCCGTCTTTGTCTCTGTATCTGATACCTGCGCGTCTTGCTTGGAAATCTTCGTAATCCGAACACGACGAAATCTCTACGTATCTGTTGTACGACGGCATCCATACTTCAATGTCGTAAGTCTTTGCCGAACCGAATCCCAAATCACCCGTGCAAAGACAAACTACTCTGTAGGGGATACCGAGGAGTTGCAAAATCTTTTCGGCGGAATTGGTCAAATGCTCAAGCTCTGCGTAGCTCGTCTCGGGAGTGGTGAACTTGACAAGTTCGACTTTGTTGAATTGGTGTTGACGGATAAGACCTCTGGTGTCTCTGCCTGCGCTTCCCGCTTCGCCTCTGAAACAAGCGGTGTACGCGCAATACTTGATTGGCAATGCGTCCACGGGGAGTATCTCGTCTCTGTGCAAGTTGGTGACAGGCACTTCGGCGGTTGGGACGAGGTAGAAATCCTGTCCTTCGTTGTTGACGTAATACATATCTTCGGCAAATTTGGGGAGTTGTCCCGTGCCAATCATAGCGTTCTTATTTACCATATAAGGAGGGAATATCTCCGTATATCCGTTTGCGGTGTGAGTGTCGAGCATAAAATTGTAGATAGCTCTCTCGAGTCTTGCGCCGAGACCCTTGTATACGGTAAATCTTGCGCCGGATATCTTGCTTGCTCTCGGCCAATCGCACAAGTCTTTTTCTTCTGCGATATCCCAGTGCGCTTTTGGCTCGAAGTCAAACTTGGTGGGTTCGCCCCATCTTCTCACTTCTACGTTGTCGTCGCTGTCGCTGCCGATAGGTACTTCCTTGTTGGGCAAGTTGGGGATAGTGAGCATGATTTCGCTTATCTTGCTTTCCACTTCATTGAGTCTTGCGTCAATGGCTTTTATATCGTCGCCGAGCGCCTTCATCTCGGCAATCTTTGCAGTCTTCTCGTCGCCCTTGAGAGAGGGGATTTGCTTTGATACTGCATTCTTCGTTGCTTTTTTGTTCTCGCCGTCTTGGATGAGGGCTTTTCTTTCTTTGGCAAGTTCTCCGAGACCTTCAAGGTCGAATTTGCCGCTTCTATGAGCCAATCTTTGCTTCACTTCATCAATGTTTTCACATACGTATCTTAAATCTAACATTATACGTTCCTCCGAGATTTAATCTCTTATTTCTTATTTTTTATTATACGGTTGAGACCCTTCGACTACGCTCAGGGCGACGGGGCTATGCCCTTGATATCATTTCGACACTATAGAAGAGCAGTCTATATAAGGTCTAGCCTAGCTTGTTATTTACAAACGATATTGACAAGTCTCTTGGGTATTACGATTACTTTGACGACTTGCATATCGCCTAATGCGCTCTTTACTGCGTCGTTTTGCATTGCTATATTTTCTATTGCCTTATTGTCGGCGTCGCTTGGTACGACAATCTTTGCTTTCATACGGCTGTTGATCTGTACGGCAAGCTCGTATTCGTCCTTGACGAGAGCCTTTTCGTCGCATACGGGGTAGGTCATATCGAATACCGAATACTTACCGCCCATCTTCTCGTTGAGCTCTTCAGCGATATGAGGTACGAGGGGAGCAAGCAACAAAATCAAGTCGCTTATGCAAGCTTTGAAGAAACTTGCGTTTTTCTCCGCGCCGAGGTTGTCGTATTTGTACAAGTCGTTGACGTATTCCATTATTCTTGCAATCGCCGTGTTGAACGAGAATGCTTTCATATCTTCGCGTACTCTCTTGATAGTGTAGTTGCGCGTATAGTTGAGGGCTTTTTCGTTTGCGCCCATTTGACTATTGGAATTGTTGGTTGAAATAGCCTTGTCGACGATTCTCTCCACTCTCTCGAGGAACTTGACGATTGATTCCATACCGTTTGCGTTCCACGGACCGCCCTCGATATAGCTGAATCCAAACATAAGATACAGTCTGAAAGCGTCGGAACCGAATTTGCTTACGTAATCGTCTGGGGAGATTACGTTGCCTCTTGACTTGGACATCTTGAATCCGTCGGGACCGAGGATAGTGCCTTGGTGTACGAGCGACTTGAAAGGTTCGTCGAATTTGAGGTATCCCATATCACGGAGCGCTTTTGTGAAGAAACGCGCGTAAAGCAAGTGCATACAAGCGTGTTCCGCTCCGCCGATATACTTGTCGACGGGGAGCATCTTATTGATAATCTCGGGGTCGAAAGCCATCTTATCGTTGTGAGCGTCGGGGTATCTCAAATAATACCAGCTCGAGCATACGAAGGTGTCCATCGTGTCGGGATCTCTTCTTGCCTTGCCTCCGCACTTGGGACAGGTCGTGTTCATAAACTCTTCGCAGCTTGCAAGCGGCGATTTGCCGTTGGGCTTGAATTCCACGTTGTAGGGAAGAGATACCGGCAAGTCCTTTTCGGGTACTGCTACCTCTCCGCACTTGTCGCAATATACGATAGGTATCGGCGCGCCCCAATATCTTTGACGGGATATCAGCCAGTCGCGCAATCTATAGTTGGTCTTGAGCTGACCTTGTTTTTTGGTCTCCAGCCACTTGACGATTGCCACTTTGCCTTCTTCGGAAGTCATACCGTCAAACTCAGTATTAGTATTGCAAATCACGCCGTATTCGCAATATGGAAGTTCGTCGTTGGAGCCGTCTTTGGACTTGATGACTCTGCGTATCTGCAAACCGAATTTCTTTGCGAAGTCATAATCTCTCTCGTCGTGAGCGGCTACGCCCATTACTGCGCCCGTGCCGTAGGAGTAGAGCACGTAATCGCCAATCCAAATCGGCACTCTCTCACCGTTGACGGGATTGATGCAGTACGCGCCCGTAAACGCGCCCGTCTTCTCTCTCGTGGTGGACATTCTGTCGATTTCCGATATCTTTGCGCAGTTTTCTTTATATGCATTGACTTCGGCAAGTTGTTCTTTGGTGGTAATCTTGTCGACGAGCGGATGCTCGGGAGCAAGTATGACGTACGATACGCCGAATACTGTGTCGGCTCTCGTGGTGAATACGCTGAATGTATCTCCGCTTTCGCACTTGAATTCTATCTCTCCGCCCGTGGATTTGCCTATCCAGTTGCGTTGCATTGCCTTGGTCTTTTCCGGCCAATCTATCGTGTCGAGTCCTTGCAAGAGTTCTTCCGCATACTTGGTGATTTTGAAGAACCATTGCGTGAGGTTCTTTCTTATTACGGTGGTATGACATCTTTCGCAAGCGCCGTCTACGACTTGCTCGTTGGCAAGTACGGTATTACAAGACGGACACCAGTTGACGGGAGCTTCTTTGCGGTATGCAAGTCCGTTGTGGTAAAGTTGCAAGAATATCCACTGCGTCCACTTGTAATAGTCGGGCATACACGTCTTTATCTCGTAATCCCAATCGAACGACGCGCCCATAGCTTTGAGTTGTCTCTCCATGGTGTCAATGTTTTTGAGCGTGCTGTCTTGAGGGTGAATACCCGATTTGATAGCGTAATTTTCCGCAGGAAGACCGAATGCGTCAAAGCCCATAGGTTGGAAGACCTCTTTGCCGTTCATTCTCATAAAGCGAGCGTAGCTGTCCGACGGTCCGTAGTTGTACCAGTGGCCTGCGTGCAATTTTGCGCCCGAAGGGTAGGAGAACATCTCCAATACGTAGTATTTATCTTTTACTTTTGACTTGTCAAAGGAATAGAGCTTCGTGTCCGCCCATTTCTTTTGCCATTTCTGTTCAATGCCGATAAAATCCATAATGACTCCAAAGTATTTATAAATTTATTATATATATAATATATCCCTATATTTTTTTTGTCAACTGATTTATTTTTTAAATGACGTTGCTAATTTTTGAAAAGTATATTAAAAAAGTGGTGTATTTTTGGGAATTGTGCTAAAATTAAGGACAAATGAGACGTTTTGGAGTACGTTATGAAGATTAGTCAGTTGTTTAAAGAAAAAAAGGTCGTATATTCCTTTGAGATTTTCCCCCCCAAGGTCAACGACGATATAAGCAAAATATACAAGACTTTGGCGGAACTCAAGGACGTGAGTCCCGATTATATTTCCATCACTTACAGCGCGGGCGGCAGTAAGAATTCCCGCACCAAGGAGATTGCTGGAATCGTCAAGGACGAATACGGCATTGAGCCTCTTGCGCACCTTACTTGCATAAATTCCACAAAAGACGAAGTGGCAAAGACTTTGCAGGGGCTTGTGGATATAGGAGTGCAAAACGTGCTTGCTTTGCGCGGAGACAGAATAGAGGGAGAAGTCAAGAGCGATTTCAAATACGCAAGCGAGTTGACGGAGTATATCAAACAAAACAGCGATATGGACGTGGCGGGCGCTTGTTATCCCGAGGGACATCCCGAAAGCGCAAATATCGTCGAAGATATTCGCAATATGAAAATCAAGGTGGACAAGGGCGTGTCGCACCTCAATTCGCAACTCTTTTTTGACAACGACGATTATCTCAAGTACCTCGATATGGTACGCCTTGCGGGTATTGACGTGCCTATTCAGGCGGGTATTATGCCGCTTGTCAGAGCTTCGCAATTCGGCGGTATTGTCAAGACGACGGGCGCAAAGTTGCCGTCGAAAATATCGCGTATGTACAACAAATTCGCAGACGACCCCGAGGCGCTTATGGAAGCGGGCATCGCGTACGCAACAGACCAAATCGTCGACTTGCTCTCAAGCGGTGTGGACGGTATACACCTGTATATCATGAACAACGCATACGTCGCAAGAAGAATTACGGAAAACATCAAACCTATTATCGACAAACTCAACGGCGTGAAATAACCGAGTAAATTATGAAGATTGACAAGAGCGAACTTTTGAGATACCTCGGATATAGAGGGCAGGAGTACGGCGAGAATATAGAGCAAAATATAGACCGCGCCGTGAAAATTTGCCTTGATAAAATCACGCCGAGAAGCGTAATAAAAAAGTATTCGCTCGTCAAAGAGCCTTTGTCTTTAAAGGGCGCAAATATGACCTTGCAGGGAAAGGATATCGCAAAGCATTTAGAGGATTGCAACGAGGTATATATTCTCGGCGCAACGGTGGGATTCGAGATAGAAAAGACCGTCAATAAATTGATGAACGAAAATCCTTTGCTTGGCGTAATGGTGGACAGCGCAAGTATATGCGCGATTGAGAGTTATTGCGACGACTTGTGCGAAGAACTTCAAAGGCAAAATACCAAGCCGTTGACTTGGAGATTTTCCTGCGGATACGGCGACTTTCCGCTGTCGCAACAAAAGGACTTCGTTCGATTGCTTGAAATGCAGAAACGCATAGGCGTCTTTCTCAATGAAGATAGCTTTATGATGACGCCGCAGAAATCGGTGACGGCAATTATCGGCATAAAAGAAAACGCAACCGATAGTATGATAGAAGACGGCGCAACCAAAGGTAGGAAATGTGGGAGTAAGTGCGCGAATTGCGGGAATATTGATTGCATATACCGAAAAGTGGAAATCTCTAAAAATTAAAAATTGGGGAGCAAAGGCTTTTAAGAGGTATTTGCATTAGTACTGGCATATTTTTTAGTGACGCTATTCTAAAAAACGAAAATCACTAAACCAAAAACTATGATGTACTTAATGCAAACACCATCTTTCCGCCTTTTGCCAATCTCATGTCATTTCGACCGAAACGCAGTGGAGTGGAGAAATCTCTACAGATTGATATAATCGGTTTAGATTTCTCGACTTCGCTCGAAATGACATATCCAATAAAAGTAAGTAAAGACTGCGAAGATAGCCTATATATGCGGTCGAGAAAGGATAGTATGAAGTTCAAAGATTTAATTAAAGATAAAATAAAATCAATCATAGGCGTATTATATCACAAAACTA
>CAMWSW010000025.1 GCA_947176975.1 uncultured Clostridia bacterium
TGCTTGTTGTTCATATAAGGTGTGCCAATGCAGAATTGTTCAAGTCTTTCTGCGTTTATCGTCAAACCGTTCCATATAAGGTCAATGCTCTTATTTTGGAGTTCCAATTCTTTTGCTTCCCAAGCTATCAGACGAAATCTAACGTCCAATCCAAGGTCTTTTGCTACGAGTTTTGCAAGTTCGATATCAAATCCGAGAAGTTCCGAGCCGTCGGTGGTGGTGTCGCAACCTGCAAATGCAAATACGCTAGTCAATGTAATCATACAGAGGAGTAGCGCTACGATAATTTTCTTTTTCATTTTCTAATCTCCTTTTATCCCTTTGCTTTAGGGTAGTGAAGTCATTATACTTTATCTCGCTAAAGTTGTAAAGTGTTTTGGAGCATATTTTGTAGACAAATTTTTGTATAATTTTTGCTCATGCGACTTGACAACAAAATCTTTATAGAATTATAATTACTTAGACAAATACTTGAATAATTCAATTGAAAATATAGTAACTCAACTAACGGTTGAGAGAATCAAATTGAATTTGACACTTTAAGGGCTTATAATTGTAATTGATAATAATTTATAAAGGAGAATCAAATGAAAAAGATTAAATTAGTAATAGTTACGCTTTTGGCATTGTTGCTTTGCGTAAGCGTATTTTGCGCTTGCGACAAATCAGACGGCGATAGCCAAAACAGCGGAAATGAGTCGCAACCGAGCGGTGAAGTTACACCGAGCGGAAATGAGAAACCCAAAGAGGAAATAGTACTCAAAGACATTACAGGAATTACTTTTTCCGATTTGACTGTCACTTACGACGGCAATTCGCATAGCGTGGAGATTGCAGGAAATTTACCTCAAGGGGTGAGCGTGAAATATCAAGACGCTCAAAAGACGGATGCGGGAAGCTATAACGCTACCGCTACTTTGTCGGGCGATGGCTATAATTCCCTCGTATTGAATGCAAAACTCGTAATAGAAAAGGCGCAATTTGAGGGTATTACTTTCCCAAGTATAAAAGAGGAATACAACGGATTGGCTCACGCTGTCGAAGTCGTCGGACAGAGACCCGAAAATACTACCGTCACGTATTCCTGCAAAGAGGACCCCAACGTATCTAACGCGCCTGTCGAGACAGGTACGTATACGATAGTTGCTACGTTGACAAATCCCAATTACAACATGTTCAATATTGAGACCACGGTAGAGGTCACGGCATCTGAAAATGAGAGACATATCGTATACGCCGACGGCAAGTTGTATTTTGCAAATGCTTTGGATAGCGATAAACTTTACTATTACACAGCTCAGGACGGAGTGACGAAGATAAGCTCCGATGTACCGTATAATTTTGCCGTTACTTCAAATAACGAAGTATTTTTCAGAAGCCATACACTGTTTGCTTCGAGTATCAAAAAGATTGTTGACGGAGAGGTAAGCAACGTAGAGTTTAAGAATGCGGAATATCTGTGCACCGACGGGACGAATTTGTATTATGCGGTCAACGGCTTGACGTCAAAATCCAGCGGTATTTATAAAATTGCGATAAACAATTCCACCCAAACCATAGGAGACCCACAACTGATTTCTTCCGGTAAGGCAAAATATCTTCAGATTTACAATGGATATATTTATTTCGCAGACTGCGACAACGGCTATAAACTTTCAAGAATCGGAGTAAACGGCGGAACAAGGAATATGGTTGTCGACGAGAAAATCGCGGCATTGACAGCAGGCAACGGATATCTATTCTTTACTGTTGATAATCTGCTTGGCAATTACCTTGCCAATTATAATATCTCGACGGCAACAAAGCGCAAGTTGAGCGTGGATGCAGGCAGCAACCTCACTTTGATCGGCAACGAGTTGTATTATCTCAACGTCGATTTGATTACGTCCGCAATAAGAGGTAAGGGAATATATAAAGTAGACGCTTTTCCGACTTCGGATAAAAATTCTATGGGCGTTAAGGTCGTAGGCGCAGACGGAGAAAAATATACTTCGCTGACAAAACTCAATGACAGGACGATTGCGTATTATAAGGTAAGCACTCAAATGCTGTGTCTATACGATTTGGTAAGCCAGCAGGTCAACGAAATACTTGACGGATTTACTGCGCCGGAAACTACGCCTATCACTACGGGAAGTAAGATTGCAACGTACGGCAACTATATTTACTTTATGGATATTTATAATGACAAGTCGCTTTATTCATACAATACTGTGAGCGGCTCATTCTCCAGAATTACGGCGGGCAAAGTAATAGACTTTTCTATACTCGGCGATACGCTTTACTTCAACACAGAGAGCAAAGGTATTAAGAATTATCTTTACAAACTCGATATGAAAGGCGGCATTCCGCAACTCGTCTGCGAGCGCGACTGCGTAGACATAGTGCAGGGCGGAGATAAGATTTTCTACGTCGAAAAGAATTCCGCGAATGCGCGCACTGCAATACACGAGATTAACGCTCAAGGCGTCGATACCATGATATACAGCAAGGGAGCTGAGTTTCTTACGTATTATGACGGATATATCTATTTCGTAGACGGCAGAGATTTACTCAAGATGCCTATCAACGGATATACTTATAATGCGCCCATTACCGTAAAGAAAGGCAACGTCGATACATTCGTAATTTCTAACGGAGTCGTATACTTCAGAGAGCAATACGGAGTAGGCTATCTCAATAAGAGACTTTCGAGAGTCAACGTCGACGGAAGCGGATATGCCGTAATAGTATCAAAAGGTACAGACCCGCTTGAAATCGTTGTCGACAGCGATACTATCTATTATTACAATGACGTAACATCCGATAGCTCAAGCGGTATTTATTCAATCAGCGCAAATGCCAGAGAGAACCAAAATCCCACTCTCATCCTTGGCCGTTCGTCTACTTACTACGCAAGTGAGTTGACGTTGTTTAAAGGCAAGCTATACTTCATCAATTATTATAATTACCTTGGCGATTCTCATCTTTATAGAATTGATTTGACAGGTAATAATCTTGTCAAGATTGCGTAGGTAGGTCAATTTAAAATTAAAGCCCGCCGTACATTTTAAATACAGCGGGCTTTTTTGACTATAAAATATAGTTACGCTTCTTTGATATTCACGACGCCTTGCTTTGCTTGGCAAACGGGACAGGTGTCGAATGCTTGCTTTGAGGTGGATTCATATCCGCACTCGGGGCACTTCCAGATTACTGTGGTATCGCTCTTATAAAGTTTGCCGGATTTGAACATCTTGTAGAGTCGCGTAAATTCATTCTTATGCGTCTCTTCGATTTTGATGAGATTGGTGAAGAGGTTGGCAATATCCGTGAATCCCTCTTCCTTTGCGACTTTTGCGAATTCGGGGTAGAGCTTGTCGGCTTCCACGCCTTCGTCTTCGGCTGCCAATCTCAAGTTATCCATAAGATCCCACTTTTCTCTAAACGGATAGCCGGCGCAAATTTCTATATTGTCTATAGTCTTATCGTCGGCGCTTTGGATAAAGCTGTAAAACATTCTGGAGTGAGTGAATTCTTGGAATGCGATTTTATCGATTATAGCCGCTAAAGCCTTGTATCCTTGCTCTCTTGCGCCGTATTCGATAAATTCGTATCTTGTTCTTGCCTGACATTCGCCGGCAAATGCTCTTGCTAGGTTTTTGTAAGTTTGACTGTCTTTTAATTTCATTTTTAATACCTCCGAAGAGAAGTATTGCCAACAAAATTCAAGATATACAGTGGAATATTACATAAAATTTTCAATGATATACAGCGTATCGCTGCGCTCGTCGTAGGCAAGCAAAAGGGTGCAGTTGCCGTTCATGATTTTGCTTTGCCATACCAAGTTGTCGTCGGGCGAAAAGAGTTTGCTTTCGTCAATATACTCATTATGTTTGTTTTTAGTTTTCATAAGAGGCAGTATTCTATTATATTTTTCAGTATATTTGCCGTCGGAGTCTTTTTCGAAATTTTCAAGGAACTTGTCGGGTCGCGTCGAGTATTTACATACGGTGTATTCCTCGCCGTCTCCGTGAAATCCGTTTCGATTGGAAAAATTATATTCGATAATAGCGTCTTCTTTGGACAATGAGATTTCCCATTGATATTCGATAAAATCAAGTTTTGTCCATCCTCTACGATGGTAATGTTCTATCCACAAAGGTGCGGCGTATATCAAAGATAGACAAAGTATTGTAATTAAAAAGGCAGATACGGGTATTGCGACGGCTATAATAATTTTTTTGCGTTTTGACATTTCTTAGCCTCCTAATTCATTAAAGGCTAAGATAGTTATTCCACCGTAGAAAACTATTACTGCCAATGCTACGGCAATAACTGTGGCTAGAACTATGCCTAATACGTAAATTATCTTTTTATTTTTGGTCATATAATATCCTCCAAAAGTCAACATATTTATTGTATTACGATAAATATTTATTGTCAATACTTTTGGAGAATATCTAAAAAAACTTTTAAACTCTTTTTATTTGCCTATCATTTGCAAAATTTTTGCTTTGGGGATTACGCCGATACTGGTGTCGACGACTTGCTTATCCTTGATTACTACAAGCATAGGGATGCTTGATACGTTGAATGCGCCTGCAAGTTCGCCTTCTTTATCTACGTTGACTTTGCATACTTTTATTTGCGGATTTTCTTCCGCCACTTCGTCGACTACGGGCGAAAGCATTTTACAAGGCATACACCAACTTGCCCAAAAGTCGATAAGCACCGGCTTGTCGCTTTCTACGACCTCTTTGTCAAAATTGTCTTTAGTCAATTCAATAACTTCCATATTTCGCTCCTTGATTTATAGAGATTAAATCATAATTATTATACCGAATTTTACGGATATTATATCATTGTAGTAATTAAAATGTCAATGCGCAATTATTTGTAAAATTTACATATTTTTAATATTGCAAATATAATAAAAATATAGTACAATAAATGTGTCCCGTTGGGATAAGCATTGAAAAACGACAAGGAGCAGCGCATGAGATATTGCAGAAAGTGCGGTAATCGCTTGGATGACTTTGACAGTTATTGCGGTAATTGCGGAGCAAAAGTCGAAGATAGAGCATCTTCCTTCGACGGCGATACGTATAAGGACAGCGGCGGACGAAAAGATACGCGTACGCAAGTAAAAGATGCCGTAAAGTCGGTAGAAAATTCTTTAAATGATTTCACCGATGAAGTAAGCAAAAATTTCGAGTCTTTTTTATGTCTTATACTTGGCATACTCTCGCTTACGTTCGGCACGTTCATATGCGCAATCGTAAGTTTGGTGTTTGGCAAAAAAGCTGTGGAAAAGGGACAGGACAAGGACGAGCAATGCGCGATGTTTGTCAAAGTGGGCAGGATATGTTCCAAGATTTCGATAGCGTTTACAATCATTGCCGTTATAATTTTTGTAATTTGTTGGATAGCATTGCCGATGATATACGGCGACGTTAGCAGTATTATAGGATAAAGGAGGCTGTATGAAGTACTGTAGAAACTGCGGAGCAGAAGTGGAAGACGACGATATCTATTGCGGATATTGCGGTAGCAAGTTGAAGGACGACGTTCCTCAAGAGGAATCGCCTCGACAGGATTTTCAAGAAGAATCATTAGAGGCAAAAGACTTCTCAAGCGATTTTGACAAAGAAGTCGAAAACGAGTTTGGAATGGGTGACGGAATGGGTAACGCCGACAATTCCGCTCCCGTTTATACGCCGACTGCTGGCAATAGTGACAACGGACATAAAAAACTCTTGTTTAACAAAGAAGCAAAAGATGCCAATACCTATGGAATTTTAGCCTTGATATTCGGCTTACTCGGCGGAATTTTAGGTATAGTCTTCGGTATATTAGGACTTATAAGAGCAAAGAAGGCTTTGGAACTTTGCAACACGGGAGAATATGACGGAAAGCCAAAGGCAAGCAACGGCAGAATACTCTCAATTATAGGTATAATTTTGGGCGCATTATCTTTGATTTTTTATATACTGTAATTATCAAGTCAAATAATATCGACAGGCGGAGTACACGTTTTGTTCCGCCTGTTTTATATCAAATATAGGGCTTGAATTATACTTGCAACTGTGCTAGAATATAGAAAACGTTTAAGTTTATGGAGAGTAATATGAATATCATACCATTGCCAGCAAGAATTCAAGAAAAAAGCGGAAGTGTTGCGCTTGGAAAAGATAGCGTCATCACAGGAGCTTTCGAGAATTCTCAATCACTGCTTAAAGAATTTTTGTCGACTAGAGCGGGCGGAGAAAATTGCAAAGTCATCTTTGTTTTGGACGGCGCTTTGCATGACGAAGAGTATCTCATAGCTTGTAATCATGACGAAGTGTTGATAAGAGCAAAGACGGAGTGCGGAGCGTTCTATTCGGTTATGACCATGCAACAGCTTTTTACGCAAGAAGGATTGCAAAGAGTGAGTATCGAAGATAAGCCTAATTTTGAACACAGAGGTTTTTCGTTGGACTGCTCCCGTCACTTTTGGAGAGTGGATAAAATCAAGCAAATACTCGACGTAATGGCTCATCTCAAAATGAATAAATTTCATTGGCATTTGACGGATGACCAGGGGTGGAGAGCCGAGATAAAGAAGTATCCGCTTTTGACGCAAAAAGGCGCTATCCGCAAGCGTACGCCATTGTCAGTCAAAGCATTCATGGGATCGGGCGATTGGGGATTTGACGAGATCGAATACGGCAGAGGACTTTTCTATACGCAAGACGATATGAAAGATATAGTTGCTTACGCCAAAGAAAGACATATCGAGGTAATACCCGAGATAGATATGCCGGGGCATATGGTGGCGGCAATATCATGTTATCCGTATTTGTCTTGTACGGGAGAGAAGGTGGACGTCAGCGACCGTTGGGGCGTAATGGACAATATTTGCTGCTGTGGCAAAGACGACGTATACGACTTTGCAAAAGACGTTATTGACGAGCTTTGCGAGATTTTTGACGGTAAATTTTTCCATATCGGCGGTGACGAAGTGCCCAAAACGCGTTGGAAAAAGTGCCCTCACTGTCAGGCAAAAATCAAGGAATTGGGACTCAAAGACGAGAATGCTTTGCAGGGATATTTCAACAATGAAATTGCAAAATACCTGCGCTTAAAAGGCAAGCGAATGATAGGTTGGAACGAAGTGCTTGACGCTAAGGATATTATGGACAACGACGTCGTCGCGCAATGGTGGACAAAGCATTGCCGTGGCAATAAGAACGAGTTTGATTGGATGGCAAATGGCGGAAAGTGTATTTTATCTTTGACGAAATACGTTTATATGGACCACCCGTTCAACGTCCGACCGCTCAAGAAGACATATAATTATTCTCCAAAAGATATGGGCGTCAGAGACGAGGCCAATATTTTCGGTATGGAAATACCGCAATGGGTGGAGTTTATCCGTGACGAAAGAAAGCTCGATATGCTCACCTACGCCCGCCTCGTCGCCTTTAGCGAAGCTTGCTGGACAAAAAGAGAAGACCGCAATTATTCCGACTTCGAGACTCGTATGGAAAACCTGCGTCCTTTCTTGGATAAGTTGGGCTGCAAGATTTGCCCACCTGAGTTTTACAGGGGCAAAATATATCCGCGTAAAGCCTTTTCTTACGCGCTTAAATGGAAGTCGTGGAGCGAAGAGCCCGACTATGAGTTCAATCAGCTTGTTAAATTGCAGGACGCTGAATACAAAAAATAATTGTGCGCATAATACTCTATGAGCAAATAAAATGGGCGCAGTCAAGACTAGCCTTAATTAAATTGCTATGGAGGAAATTATGAAAAATAAATATGTTGCAGGTGTTCTTGCTATTTTGCTTGGAGACTTGGGAATACACAAGTTTTATTTAGGCAAGATAGGTTGGGGAATTGTATATCTACTTTTCTGTTGGACGGGTATTCCGGCGATTGTAGGTTTGATAGAAGGTATTATTTATCTTTGTACAGATGATGAAACGTTCCAAGTCAAGTATTGCGGTATGCCGCCAAGCATTGCCGTAAAGGAAAGTTCCGGCGAGTACGATCAAATTGAAGATACTCATAAGGATGAAACTCTTATGAACAATAATGACGCAAATCACGACGATATCAATATGATTTAAATTTTTCGTCGGCGAAGTTTAATTTGTGTGATTTTATATGCGATGCTACTGCATCGCATATTTACATTTTGGGGCTTTGACTGTCTTAACGATTTGTAATAGGCGGCACTATTACAAATTTGTTTTACTTAGATTTTGTAGCTGTTAAAAATGCATAAATTCTACACAAGAAATCGATACTGCTTGTTCATTTGACATGAAATGTTGATACATGTCATCTATGACTGTAATCGTAAAATGCACGCAAATTCATTATTTCAATTATGCGAGTATTCAAAAATATTTAGAGCAGGCTTGCTTAAAAGAAACATTCTAAACGTTGAGCCTTTGACGTAAGTTCCGTCGGAGGCTCAATGAATTGCGCTATGTTCATTTCGGCCATAGTAAAGATTGAAGATTATAGTTTGTTTCTATAATTAAATTTACGCAAAACTTGCTTTTTTCGGTTAGTTGTTACTTCTGTGTAAATTTGAGTTGTGGCTACACTCGAATGTCCAAGTATTTCTTGCACAGAACGAAGATCTGCGCCATTTGCAAGTAAATTTGTCGCAAAAGTATGACGTAAATAGTGTGGTGTTGATTTTGGATTGACATTGGCTAGAGTAACATATTTTTTATAAATATTTTCTATGCCGTTAATTGATAAAGGTTGACCATAACGATTGACAAAAAGTTGGCAGTTATCAGAATGCTTACGTTCTTTCATTAAGAGTTTTATCCTATTCCAGGTTACTTGCGAAGATATATAAAGTAAACGTTGTTTACGACCTTTCCCGTGGATTAACAATGTGTGATCGGATGTTATTATGTCATCTAATGTTATTGCCGCCGCTTCGCCAATGCGGATTCCGGTACTAATAAGTAAATCCATTAAGGCAGAATCTCTTATATACATTTTAGTTGCAAATGGCGATAAGGTATTTATATCAATATCAAAGCAATCTAAGATTTTAGATACTTCCGTAATGGAAAGAGTTTTTGGTAAACGTTGCTCTTGCTTAAACTTAAATTTTAATTTCGCAAAAGGGGAGATTGCAATTAAATCTCTGTTGATCAGATACTCGTAAAAAATTTTAAGAGTAATTATCTTTCGCCGAATAGAAGAATCTTTAAGATTTAGATTTATATGAAGGTAAGATATAAATGCGCAGATATCTGGGTGTAAAATATCTTCTTCAAACTTAAAGAATTGATTCAAATCAATAGAGTAGGCATTGAGTGTCTTGGATGACAAGTTTTTCGTTGTCTGCAGGTAATTTCTAAAATTAGTCAAATATTCCATAAATTCTCCATAAAATTTTATTTTTTACTTGAAAATTATAACATTTGCCTCGTCCTTTGTCATTTTTTGTCGAATGTAATCTAAAGTTGACACAATGTAAATTAAAGCTGACATTAAAAGTATTGACTAAGTAGCGTCTTTTGGTTATGGTAAAACTGTAAATAAATATAAGCTAACATGGACTAATAAGATAGCTTTATTATCAGTCCCACAGGCTAAAAATTTACATAAAACGAATTTAAGGGATTTTAATTTTCGTTAGATTAACTAACTATTATTCGGAGGAAAAGTGAGAAAGGAATGAAAACGAACAGGAATA
>CAMWSW010000026.1 GCA_947176975.1 uncultured Clostridia bacterium
GTAGATTACAGCGGCAAAGATTGGTCATCTTTTACAGACGTACCTCAAGAGCAAAAGAAATGGTTTGATTCTACCATAATGAATATTGCGTTTTCCGAAGCAGAAGTAAAAGACGTAGGTACTTATAAAGCGACTGTGACCATAACCTCCGATGACGACGTCTTTGCAGGCGAAGCAACGAAAGAAGGGGAAAGCGACAAAATAAGAATTTTCGACTTTAAAATCAATCCAAAGGAGATAGGCGTAGATATTTCCGACGTTTTGGTGGTTACCGCAAAATCGGGAGCAATATGTTCCGACGACGTGGGGACAAATCGAGAGCCGACCTTTGGCGTAACCTATTCGGGACGAGACGGGACGTCGTATACTACACCCGACGTATATCCTACTGCAGTTGGTAAGTACCGAGCGACGGCGAAGATACTCACCAATGGCAAAAATTACGTACTTGACGATACGTATACAAAAGACTTTCAAATAGACAAGCGGGAGATAGACAAACCTTATTTATCTTACGACACTGTCACGTATAATGGCAATACTCAAGAATTTGAAGTGTCGGGATTGAGCACAGACGTCGAAATCATACCTCAGACGAGCGGACTGTCATATTCAAATGGCAAGCTTAGCGCAAAGGTTTACGTCGACGGCGGATATATTGCGCTTGCTAAGTTAAAGGATACGACTAATACGCAATGGAAAGGCGGTGGGGCAGATCCTATTGAGTTGCCAATCGCTATAAACAAAGCCTCGTTGAACGTTACGTTTACGTCAAGCGGCGGATGGTCTTGGAATAGCGGAATAGACAAGGTTGTCAGTATCACCGACAACAGACAGAGCGACAACGACAAGTTGACCTTCAACGTAAGTTATGACGGCAATCATATCGACGCGTCTAAAGTCGTACAGGACAGCGCAAACAAAAAGCAGACTAATATTACAATACCCAAGATATCTACGGCGGGAAGTTATTCGTTGAGCGTTGCATTGGACGTTACGGGAGACGGAAAGAATTATACTTTTACCATTGCTCAGCAACCTTTCACAATTACAGATAAGGTTATTACGGTAGAGGATAGCAATATAAGTTGGTCGTATAGCAACAACGGCAATGAAACTGCTGTGACTACATGGAATACCACAGGCGGTATATCATGTGAAATGACGTACAATGGCATCGACTATACTTTCACTGCTACTGTAAGCGGAATAACTGAAGGAACAGTTGTTGTAGATAGATACGACACACGTTCGGGAAAGGACGTCGATACGTATACGACTACGGTACATCTTACGTCAAACGACGGAAGCCTTACCAAGTCAAGTTTCTCAATAAGTTGGAAGATAAATCAAGGTATATACGATTTATCCAACATAGAGTGGGACTATGTCGAAGGAGTGTTGAGATACACGGGTAATTCGCATACGGTGAGACTAAAGGCAGATACGTTGCCGACAGGGCTGAGTGTAGACGACGATTACTACGACGGCAATAAAGAGAAGAACGTCAACGAAGTTGGCTATACGGCAACTATAGTAATGTTTACAAATGCCGACACCAAGAATTATATCACCCCTGACAAAGACAATCCTAACTCTTACAAATACAAAGAGGGAGAGCAATTCCCATGGACTTTGACGTGGAAGATTCTCAAAGGTAGTTTGGTACTTGATTGGGCCAACGAGGTCAAGACGGATAAAAGCGGAAAGACGTATAATCTACCGCAGATAAGCGGAAGCAATCTTTCGTATATAGACGGCTACAAGTATTACAAAGATAGCGCAGGCAAAAAGGGCGAAGAAATAGATATAAAAGATATAGCAGTCGTTGAAGAAAAAGCCGTATTCTATTGGGTAGAGGCAATATTGAAGTCGTCGGCTGAGAACAATTACGAATTAGACGCGCAGACTAAAGAGAAGAGATTCAAGGTGGGTTCAAATAATGAAGAAGTGCTTGTAGAGTTGAGCAAGAGCGAGTATACGTATGACGGCAACACTCACGGAGTGGAGTTGAGCGTAAGAGGCGGCAACTTTGATTTGAGTAAACTCACGATTACCTATTACAAGGATAGTGTAGAAGAAGAAAACAGACTTGCAAGTGCGCCTACGGACTCGGGAGATTACGTAATTACGCTTGAGATGAGCGAGGAAGATCTTGAAGATTACTACTTGGCAAGCGAACAGATAAAGTTTAGCATAGTCAAGAAGAAGATAACGGCGCAGTGGGATACGCACGGCAAGACGCCTGTTCTCGACGGACTTAGCGACAGCGATAAACAAGTAATAGAGTACGAGTACGTCGACGAGAATGGCAATGTAGTAGAGGCAAGCCAACTTGAGGCGGGTAAGTCGTATAATGTGCAAGCGCATATAAAGAGCGAGTACACCAACAACTATGAGTTTGTAGGCGAGGACGGCGAAGTGTTGGCAGAGCCGACGAAGACGGGCGAAGAATCATTTGTGATGAAGGATTACGACCCAGGCGATCCCAACGACCCGAAGAATCCAAATAGTCCTAATTACAATCCTAATGGCAGCGACGGCAACGGCAGTGGCGGAGTAGGCTTAGGCAATATTGAAGAATTCTTGCAGAAGTATTGGCAACCTATAGTTACCCTGATAAGTATAATATTGACAATAATATTTACGAGCAAAGGTATAGGTTACGCAAATAAGCGCAAGAGATTGAAGAAGACGATAGAGAAGAAGTACAGTTCGTATTACGCAGTGGCAGGCACGGGTTTGTTTGGCTTGACGTATACCAATTGGACGGTAGTAGCGTGCATAGCAATGGGCTTAGCGGTACTTGCGCTAGCCTTTATGATAATTGAAAAGCATATGCTCGTCAAAGTCGAGGAAGAACTTGACGACGCAAGGGATGAATACGAGCGCAACAAAGCCGATGTCGAAGAGCGAAAACGCGACGAAAATATGCGTATGATGCTCATGGGTATTATGGGCGGAAATTCAGGAGGAAATGGTAATGGTCAAGGACCTTACGTTGTTCAGCAAGGACTTGGCGCGGACGAGATACGCGGAATAGTATCTGAGACAATGACGGCATTGCTTCCCGGTATGCAACAACTTTTGCCACAGCAGGCGTCATCAAATGACGAAGTAATTCAAAGACTTGTAGAGAATCAAGAAATATTGATGAGGAAGATGTCAGAGCAACCCGTTGAGAGAGTTGTCGAGAGAGAAGTTGCGGCAAGTACCGCAACCGACGACACCATTAAGAGAATCCTTGATAATCAAGACAAACTTATGCAAAAGATATTGGAACTTTCGGCAAATCAAACGAGCGAACCTCAAATTATAGAGAAAGAGGTACCCGTCGAGAAGATAGTGGAGAAAATCGTCGAAGTTCCTGTAGAGGTAGAGAAGATAGTCGAGAAGGAAGTCAAGGTCGAAGTCCCTGTTGAAGTGGAAAAGATTGTCGAGAAAGAAGTAGTCAAGGAAGTCAAGGTCGAAGTCCCTGTGGCAGCACCTGCGCCGAGCAAGCCAAAGAAAGAAGTTGCTCCTCGCCTCACACTCGATGAAGCATACGCATTACTTTCCAAGCAACAACAAAAGTACTTTGACGGATTGAGACAGTACGCTTTGTCAAAGCCAAACACCAAAGAGAAGAAGGCAATATACGCAATCACGATAGGACAGTCTACGGTAAATCCGCTCCTCAAGTTGACGATAAAGAAGGACACTACAGTTGCTCTCTTCAAGATGGAAGATGAGTATTTGAAAGACATCAAGAGAGACGCGACTAGCGACGGAACTAAAGTCAAAGTCAAGGAGACTGAGGTTATCATAGCGGATGCTCAAGCTTGCAAGGTAGCGAAGAATATGATAGACCTTCGCGAAGACCAAATAGAGCGTTATCAAGACCTTCTCAAAGAGCAACGCGCTTTGAGCAAGCAACGCAAGTAAGAGCAACCGCATATAGCACAGCTCTTTTTGCCCTAACGTCGGGTCTTGGGAAGTCGACGTGTACGCCGAGTACACTTGACGACTTCACCTCGCCCTAGCACGGACAAAAATAACTGCACTCTCTGCGGTTGTGCCTTTGTCATTTCGACCGCAACGCAGTGGAGTGGAGAAATCTCAATCCGATTAAAAAACAATAAAAAATAGCGGAGCGCATTTGCGTTCCGCTTATTTTTTTGTTGTTGTCTATTAGATAATTCCGTAGAAGCCCCAAACGATTGCCAAAACCAAGTAGATGATAATGCAAGCAATTATCAAAGTTCTTACGCCTTTCGTTCTGCCTTTTGAATATCTGTAAGCTCCCAAGCATACGGCGATTGCGACGGCAACCATCTGTATTAAGTTCATCGCACCCATAACTTTGGCGCCTACGCCGCTAAGAGTTACGCCAACCCAACGCAATATCAAATTGACGAAGAAAATTATGATTGACAATACGATTGCGGTAGCGCAGCAAATTCCTATGACAGAACCGGTACCTACTGCCGTTGACGATCTTGTGTCTTTCTTCTTTTTTGCCATATTTAAAACCTCCTAATTAGTTTAATCAAATTTTAGCACACACGGCTAAATTTCTCAACAAAATTTAAATAAATTTTTCAATTACTCAATCTTCGTCGTTGTAGTTGTCGTTTTTGGGTTCGCCGATATATTCTTTTGGCGACACGCCTACGAACTTTTTGAACACTCTCGAGAAGTAGAGTTGGTCGTTGAATCCGCAACGCTCGGCAATCTCGTATATCTTGAGATTGTTGATGTTGCGAGACAGCAAAAGTTTTTGCGCGGAATTGATACGCGTCTGATTGAGAAATTGAAGGGGAGACACGCCCTTTTCTTTTATAAACTGTCTTCTGATATAATCCTTTGACAAGTCAAATTGACTGTAGATGCTGTCTATAGAGAAATTGGGGTCGTAGAAATTTTCTATGATTGCGTTGGCGATGAGTTCGATATGCTGACTCGTCTGCGAAGAGCCGTCAAATTGAGATATGAATCCCAAAATCAAATCCGTAAACGCCATTATTATATTTGACGAACATCCCGACATTGCAGAGAAGTGTCTGTAGCACATATCCATAGTAGTGTGCAAATCTTTTTGCTGATTGTCCTTGACTACGATCGCGTTCTTGAAGCTTGGAGTCCAGCCCGCTACCGTCATATGTATATTTTTAAAGCCCGTTTGGGAAGTGTTGCTGTGCAAAGTATTTGGCGGAATTACTACTATTTCGTTCACATTGTACTCAAGCGGTTTTGCATTTTCAAAAATTATCGTTCCGCTTCCGCCCGTGCAGTAAATCAACTCCCAGTAGCTGTGTTTGTGCTGTTTTACGTCGTAAGTCTTAAAATTTTTTCCGATATAATTGATTGCCGGCATAAAAAATTTCCTCTCTTGTCATCTTATCTTAGACTCATTATACACGCAAAAACCTATTTTGTCCATAATTTTAATGCAAAAAGAGTATTGTTTTTTTATAGCCCGTATATTATAATAATCTTATAATCAAGAAAATCTTCGGATTGCTTTGTTAAAGCAACCTTAATACGAGGTGATATATGCAAAAAATCAACGTGTACAAAACTATTAAGGAGCAAGGCGTCGTCGTCGTAATCAGAGGCAACAACTTGCAAGAGGCAATCAAGACCGTCGAAGCTTGTTATAAGGGCGGAATCAAGGTAATCGAAGTTACCTTCACCGTTCCAAGAGCCGACGAACTTATCAAGACGCTTGTCGAAAAATACGCAGGCACGGATATGCTTGTGGGCGCAGGCACGGTACTTGACCCCGAGACGGCGAGAATAGCTATGCTTGCGGGCGCAAAGTTTATCGTATCTCCGTCGCTCAACGTCGACACGATAAAGATGTGTAACAGATACGGAGTGCCCGTAATGAGCGGTATTATGACCCCCACCGAGGCGCAGACGGCTATGGAATACGGCGTGGATATCCTCAAGCTCTTCCCGGGCGACGTGGCAAAACCCGCGGGACTCAAAGCTCTCAAAGGACCGTTCCCGCATGCAAATATCATGCCGACCGGCGGCGTAAGCCAAGACAACGTCGAAGAGTGGTTTAAGGCCGGCGCGTACGCAGTGGGCGCAGGCTCATTCCTCACCAAGGACGCCAAGACGGGAGACTTTGACAAAGTGGAGAAGACTTGCAGAGCCTTCGTCGAAAAAGTGCAGTCGATTATCGGAGGTAAGAAATAATGGCAAAGATAATTACCGTCGGAGAAATAATGATGAGATTGCAGCCTGCAGGATATCAACGTATTATGCAGGCAAACGCTTTTGACATAGTATTCGGCGGAGGAGAGGCAAATGTAGCAGTATCTTTGGCGCAATACGGCGAAGACGTGGCATTCGTCACCAAATTGCCGGCAAACGTACTCGGCGACAAGTGCGTGAGAGAACTCAAAGGCTGGGGAGTGGACACTTCCAAGATTGTCAGAGGCGGCAACAGAATAGGTATATATTTTTGTGAAAAAGGCTGTTCGCAAAGAAGCAGCAACGTAATATACGACAGAGCGGGAAGCGCAATCGCCGAAGTAGGCGAAGACGATTTTGATATAGACGCTATGCTTGACGGCGCAAAGTGGTTGCACTGGACGGGCATCACTCCCGCAATATCCGACAATATGGCAAAGGTCATGGCAAAGATACTCAAAGCCGCAAAACAAAAGGGCATCACGGTATCTTGCGACCTCAATTATCGCAAAAAGCTATGGAGCAAGCAAAAGGCAAATGAAGTCATGAGCGAACTTGTCAAATACGTCGACGTACTCATCTCCAACGAAGAGGACAGCAAGGACGTGTTCGGTATCGAAGCCGACGGCACGAATATCAACGCAGGCGTGATTTCCGCAAAGGGATACGAGAGCATAGGCAAACAGCTTATGGCGAAATTCCCCAATATCAAGTACGTTGCATTCACGCTCCGCGAATCAATCTCGGCATCTTGCAACGGCTGGTCTGCAATACTCATCGACGGCAAGAAAGTATATTCTTCCAAGAAGTATATGATTGACATAGTCGACAGAGTGGGCGGCGGAGACAGCTTCGGCGCAGGTCTTATATATTCTCTTATCAATAATATGAGTCCGCAGGATTGCATAGAATACGCAGTTGCGGCGTCTTGCCTCAAGCACACCGTAGAGGGCGATTTCAATATCGCAAGCGTAGACGAAGTCAAAAAACTTGCCGGAGGTGACGGAAGTGGCAGAGTTCAAAGATAGAAACGTGGATATACTTCTCAGCAAGTATTCCAAAAAGATTTATGCACAAGTCAAGGATTTGCCTATAGTGGATTACCACTGTCATCTCTCCCCAAAGGAGATTTACGAAGACGAGCCGTTTGAAAATATAGGTGTAATGTGGCTTGCGGGTGACCATTATAAATGGCGTCTTATGAGAGGCGCAGGCGTGGACGAAAAGTATATCACGGGCGACGCAGATTGGTGGGAAAAGTTTTATCAATTTGCAAAAGTAGCAGGCACGGCGTACGGTAATCCCATCAAGGATTGGTGCGCGCTTGAGTTGAGTTTCTTCTTTGATATCAACACCCCGCTCAACGAGGCTACCGCTCAAGATATTTGGAATAGGGCAAACAAAGTTATCGCGTCGCGCAAGCTCTCTCCCAAAAAGCTTATCAAGATGGCAAACGTGGAGTATATCGCCACGACCGACGACCCTTGCGACGATTTGAAATATCACGATTTGCTTGCAAAGGATAGCAAACTTAAAGTAAAAATCGTTCCGTCCTTCAGAGTGGATAATATCGTGCTTGCAAGGGCAAAGGGATACGACGAGTATATTGCCCGCCTCGGCGAAGCAAGCGGAGTAAACATATGCGATTTGACTACGCTTAAGGAAGCCATACTCAAGAGAATGGATTATTTCGTCGAGAGAGGATGCAAGTTTTCCGACGTGGGCGTAGAGGGATTTCCAAAGCGCGTTGCCGAAGAGAGCGAGGCATACAGAACTTTCAAAAAGTTGATTGCAGGTTTGCAAGTAGACGATTTTGAGTTTGACGGATTTTGGGGATATATGTATCTCTTTTTGGCAAAGGCGTACAAGGAGCGCGATATGGTTCAGCAATGGCATCTTGCCGTTACGAGAAACTCCAATACGCTTATGTTCAACAAATTGGGAAGAGATATGGGCTTTGATTGCGTAGGCGACGCTTTTGACGTCAAATACGTCAAGAATATCATTGATATGGCAAACAATGACGACGCGTTGCCAAAGACGATTATATATACGCTCAATCCCACAATGTATTATCCTTTGATTACTATGTGCGGAGCTTTCAGAGACGTGGTAATCGGCATCAGTTGGTGGTTCTGCGATCACAAGAGGGGTATGTACGAGACGTTGCGTACGTTGACGGAACTTGGACATATCACTTCGCTCGTGGGCATGTTGACGGACAGCAGAAGCTTCCTGTCATACACGCGTCACGACTATTACAGACAGATAGTATGCGACTTCCTCGGTTCGCTGATGGAGAGCGAGGAAGACATATACGCCATTGAAGTGGCAAAAGCTATTTGCTACGGCAATGCAAAAAAACTTGTGGAGGGAAAAAATGAGTTTTAAGATGACTTTCCGTTGGTACGGAAACGACGACAAAATCACGCTTGACAAGATAAGGCAGATACCTTGCATGACGGGTATCGTGTCGGCAATATACGACACTCCTGTCGGCGAGGTGTGGAGCAATGAGTCCATAATGGCAATGAAAAAGCAAATCGAGGATGCGGGACTTGCATTTGAAGTAGTGGAGAGCGTACCTGTTCACGAGGATATCAAGCTCGGCAACGCAAATGCAAAACGTCTTATCGAGAATTATAAAGAGAACGTCAGAAGACTTGGAAGAGCGGGAGTAAAGTGTATATGTTACAACTTTATGCCGGTATTCGATTGGCTGAGAAGCAATCTTGCAAAACCTCTTGCCGACGGCTCCAACGCTTTGGCATACGACCACGAGACCGTGCTCAATCTCAATCCTTTGACGAGTGAATTGTCGCTCCCCGGTTGGGATGCAAGCTATACCAAAGAGGGACTTAAAGACCTTCTCAATCAATACAAAGATATCGACGAAGAGAAACTTTGGGAGAATATGAGCGTATTCCTCAAAGAAGTAATACCCGTCGCAGAGGAGAGCGGCGTCAAGATGGCAATCCACCCCGACGATCCACCATGGGGAATATTCGGCTTACCGAGAGTCATCACTTGCGAAGAAAATCTCAAGAGATTCTTGTCAATCGTCGACAGCCCTGCCAACGGCGTAACTTTCTGTACGGGTTCTTTGGGCGTAGCGCCTACCAACGACCTCGTGAGTATGATACATACTTGCAAGGGCAGAATGCCTTTCGTGCATTTGAGAAATATCAAGATTACGGGCGACCATTGCTTTGAAGAGAGCGGACACCTCTCAAGCGAGGGAAGTCTCGATATGTACGCAATAATCAAAGCTTTGCATGACGACGGTTTTGACGGATACGTCAGACCCGACCACGGCAGAATGATTTGGGGCGAAACAGGCAGAGGCGGTTACGGTCTCTACGACAGAGCTCTCGGCGCAATGTATCTGCAAGGCATAATTGAAGCGGTAGAAAAAGAAAGCAAGTAAGACTTTGACGTCACCTTGAGCGAAGTCGAAAGGTCTCAACCTATTAAATAGGATATATAA
>CAMWSW010000027.1 GCA_947176975.1 uncultured Clostridia bacterium
TGACCCTGAAGGAATTGGATATTTACCTACCTCTTTTCCTTATATTTTCTCTTTTTACTATATATTGTTGTATTTTTACTCTAATTTAGTTAATTTTATGGAATAATTCTAAAAATCAACTTAAATAAGAACACATTTCAGCATAATTGAGAAGTATCAAACTTCATTCATCTGCAAGCGCTACAAATCTCAAAGATAAACTTCATCACAATTACATCTGCAAAGCTCAATATTTCCGCTCGCACTTTAAGCCACGCAAGCAAAATCTCAACCCCAAGCCTAGCTTAAATAGCAATCAAAATTCATTAGTTGTCAAACCAACGCTTAAAAGACAAAACTCATTTATATATCTAAGTCTAACCCTTTAACTTTGAATACTCTATCACTTACATTTGAAGAATCATTAGGCACGGATATATCTATTTCGATTGGATCAGCTATGTCTTCAAACTTATTCCACTCAATCACGCACACTCCGTTCATATAAAGATACTCACTAAGTCCAAGCTCGTACAGTTCATCTCCGTCGCCTGCTCTGTATAAGTCAAAATGGTAAAGCGGCAGTCTACCTTGGTACTCTTTCATAAAAGTAAACGTGGGAGACGTAACGATATCTTTAACACCTAAACTTTGAGCAAGACACTTTGTGAAAGCCGTCTTCCCTGCTCCGAGCTGACCGTTCAGCAACAACACTTCCCCGCCTTTTAGCTTTTGAGCTACTTTTTGCGCAAGATAAGCGGTATCACCCAAACTATGTGAATAATACGTGATAACGCCATTGCAATTGTTTACCATTTTGTCCATATTGTTTCCTAACGCTCAATAATGCCTCTTTGCGGATTTTTGCATATTCATTATATATTAGTTGACAAGTTTTTGCAATAGTTTTATAATTGTCTCAACAATAATTCTTTGAGGGTAGGTGAAATTCCTCACCGGCGGTAAAGTCCGCAAACGTCGCAAATCTCATATACGACGCCGAACAAGTGAAATTCTTGTACCGACAGTAAAGTCTGGATAGGAAAAGGATGATTAAAATGAAAAAAACTGTTTCTAGAAGCAAATGGCTTGCTCTGACCGCTATTTTATCGGCAATGGCAAGCGTCCTCTTCTTTTTGGAGATGCCCGTACCGCTGATGCCGGCTTTTATCCAATTCGATTTCTCAATGCTCCCCATATTTATAGGCAATATCGCGCTTGGACCTTTGAGCGGTATCACAATTACTATAGTAAAAGATTTAATTCACCTTATCATAAAGGGCGCGGGCGCAACGGGCGGAATCGGCGATTTTGCAGACTTATTCACATGCCTATGCTTCATATTGCCGTCCGGCTTAATATATAAGAGATTCCCCAACTTTAAAGGCATGATAACCGGATTAGTAATCGGATGTTTTTCTTCAGCAATACTGTCAGGACTGATATTCAACGCTTTGGTAGTTTATCCGTTGTACGACAAATTTATCTTGCCCATGACTGCAATAATTGCAATGTATCAGCAAATACGCCCGTCGGCAAACGGACTTTGGGAGATACTTGCCATATTCAATATGCCATATACCTTCTTAAAATGCGTAATAATAAGCATAATCGCCGTAATTATAGCCAGACCGTTACGCTCCCTACTGAAAATAAACACGGATAATAATTGAATTGAGATAATTAGTTTCGTCGAACTTGAACGGAATAAAACAATTTCGATAAATCCTCGTCGTTTACGTTATCGCTCTTGTTGAGCTTGTTGATTTCGTAAAGAATATCCATATCAAAGGATACCAATATCTCTTCAAAACCGTAAACGTCGTTGATATCGGAAACAATGGCAGTTTTCAACGCTTCGCGTTGAGTTCTGCTGTAAAGAGGATGAGGTAAAACGCCAACTAAAAGCCTGTTGCCGAAAATCAATACACCAAAGCTGTCAATCTGTTGATTTTGCGACAAAATCAATTCTACGCCTTGCTTGGCAAGTTCAGCGTCCTGCTGAATACATTTTACATACGGTACTTCTTGATAAAACATATCTCTTCTCCTTTGCTTATAAATATTTTGGACAAGAGATGCGATTTATATTCTTATACAGGCTTGCTATTGTCAATCTTTTTCAATCCGTCGACAACTTCTTCGCCGAAATGAGTGACGTTTGCGCCGTTGGACCAAAGAGTCTCCAACGAATAAAGACGTCTCGTCTCCTCATAGAAGATGTGGACTATTACGTCGCCGTAATCAAGCACAGCCCAACGGCCTTCTTGCTTTCCCTCAACTCTCAAGGGCTCCACGCCTTGCTTTGACATTCCTTCTTCTACTATGTCTGCAAGCGCCTTGACCTGCGTATTGGATCTTGCCGAACAGATAATAAAGTAATCGGCAATGATGGTCAAATTCTCAAGATTGACAGTGACAATATCTTTTGCTTTCTTATCATCCAACAACTTGCAAATAAATTCTACTTTTTCCATTTTGCTCCTTTTGAACAATGTTCAATTTAAAAATCTTCTATTGCTTCAAGCGTAAGCGGATAGATATCTCCGCCTCTTTGCTCTAAAAATTTATATTGCGCCAACGCGCATTCTCTGTATCCGTAATCAAGCGATTTTGATATACAACTCCGCAGATATTCAACTTCGGGATAACTTCTTCCAAGCTCTAGCATATCGGCGCAAAATATCAATTTTTGCAAATTATTCATTGATTTTTTGCCCGTGGTGTGGTATTTTATCGCCTCCAGCACCTCCGTATCGTCAATTCCGTATATATCAGTGGCTACTACCGCGCCCAAAAATTGATGTTCAACCGGCGTACCGACACTATCCAAAGGCAGTCCGTCTGTCAAATGAGGTAAATGACACAACGCCTTGGCGCAATCATGGAACAAACCCGCAAGCAAAACTTTGTCATAATCCAGCTTTAAATCCAAACTATAGTTGAGCCACAAAGCGTATTTTGCAGTCCTTGAACAATGTTCAAAGGTGTGTTGCGGTATATCATCTTTAAGCCGCGATATAATATCTTGATACTTAACGTACAATCCGTTGCGCTTGATATAATCCGCCACTTGAGGACAGATATCGTCATACTCGCCTAGAATCGCATTGTATCTGATAAGCGTCGAACTGACGTCTTGCGGATGATAGTCGCTAACCACTATGTCCGCGCCTTGAGCGCGCCAATACTCCAGCGCCTTATCAAACTTCTCGCTTAGACCTCTCGTAAAGACGTAAAGCGGACAAATCTTGATAATTTCCTGCGGATTCTTCCAAGTGGAAAAATCTTCGAGACTGTCACCGCCTATGACAAAGACGATATCTTTGTAGATATTCTTTAGCTTCGGCAACACTTCGCAAGTATAATGCTTACCGTCGTCCTTGCTTTCCAAGTCGCATATCTCAATCCCGTCCACGCCGTCAAGCGCAAGCTTGATCATATCAACGCGTTGAGAAAACGACGTATCGCATCTCTTGTGAGGCGGATTTGCCGACGGCAACAATACCACACCGTCTACGCCGTCAAGCGTAAGCAAACGTTTTATCATATTGACGTGTTGGTTGTGAATTGGATTAAATGCTCCACCAAAGACTACCTTCATAATTTTATTTTACACAATAATGCAAATTTTAGCATAAATATGAAAGTCTTTGAGATACTTTGAGGTATACAAGCAAGCTTTTTGGACAATATACAAAATATGGCAATAATATTAGACTTGATATTACTCACACTGACAGTCTTTGTCTCTTCATACATATGCGTGTACTTCTTACCACTCAATTTGCCCTTGAGACTAATCTTAAGCGCATTGATTTCAATAGTAGTCGTATCAACAATCAGAAAGCTGTTTTTCAAATCAAGCAACAACAAAATGAGTTATCGCAAGTACGTTACGTACTTGATATGGCAAGGCGAAGACTATACTAAAGAAGTCATTGCAAAACTTTGCGCCAATAAAAAAATTTTTCAAGATATGGGCGAATATATCATTGTGGATGACACACCCGTGTTTATTTGGACAAAGTACGGCTCGATTTCCGCCGACACTATGGTGAAATATTATAGAATCTGCAAAAAAAATAATTTTCAAAAGGCGTATATACTCACTACCAACGGAGATAAGAAGACTACGGCTTTTATTAAAAACTTCGGCGGCGTGATGCTGATTTATTCCAACTTCAAGCAAGTATACAGCGCCGTCAAAAAAAACGACCTGCTGCCGCAAGATTCCAAAAATAAAATACCCGCAAAGCAAATGTTTGCCATGATTTTGCAGACGGCTTTTACTCGCAAAAACGGATTTAGATTTATCGGCGTAAGTCTGCTGTTGCTTCTCATCAGCTTCGTTACGCCATTTACGAATTACTATATCGCCATTGCAAGCGTAAATCTTGCCTTTGCAATTGCATGTATGGCAGTGAGTCTTAAAAACAGTTGAGTTCTATATCGATATCCCCACGTACACAGCGCGCATAAATTCAACAATTAAAAATACCGTCAAGCCAAACATAGTCCGACATAAAATCTTATTGGCTTTCATTACGTCTAATTTCGACTTTTTTACCGCCAAAGCCACCGCCGAAATAATTATACCTACAAGGAGCGCCATTACAAATATAATCGTGCATACGTACGTCCTAACCATATCTAAATCATTTCCTTCCACCCATCCCCATTGCGGATGCGAAAGATCGCGATACTTCTCAAACCACATCACAAAGGGATATATCCTGAGCGTATATTAATGTTCACGCTTGACGCCAAGAAAACAGAAACCTTTCTGTATACGCAAAAATCAACTATTACCGCAAAGAAAAGCGTACTGCATACAAAGGTAGGAAATAGTCCGATTTTTTTATACTGCGTCGAAAATACTATCGCTAATACAAATAAGCATACCGCAGATATGATTCTACCATCTAAATAATAATACGTGTAACGAACGCACCAAGACACTATCATTTCGCTTATACAATATAGCGCAAATAAAGCAATTACAACGCTCGAACAGATTATTCCCTTCTTGAATTTTACGTTATTATTTTCCACCCGCTTTTTCTCCACAACAGTAATATAATAGATTTAAATGGGAATATGCACGGTGAAGGTCGCGCCCTCGCCCTCTTTGCTCTCGACGTCGATACGGCAATGGGAATTGTCAAGAATCTTTTTGACAAGCGCAAGTCCGAGCCCATTGCCCTCTTGAGCGCGTGAAGTGTCGCCTTGATAGAACTTTTCAAAGATATGGCTTTTGACTTCCTCGCTCATGCCTATGCCATTGTCTCTTATCGTAAAGACTGCTTCTTCGTCGTACTTCTTGAGCATAATATTTATCTCGCCGTCTTTATCGGTAAACTTGATTGCGTTGGAAATCAGATTTTGCCATACGTGAGAAAATAGCGATTCGTCATAGAATATCGCAACCTCGTCAAGATCGATATTGAGATTGATATTCTTCTCCGTCCATTTATTTTCCAAAATAATGATGGCTTGACGGATCTGCTCGTCAAGTCGAAAGTCGTTGGGCTGAAGTATCGCATGATTTTCAAGCTTGCTAAGGCGCAAAATATTGGACGTGAGCGTCGTCAAATTGTAAACTGCGTCGATAATATCATCGCAATATTCGTCGACTTGCGCCTTGTCTTTGCAATCCTTTATAAGTTCCGCGTGACCTTTGATATTTGCAAGCGGAGTCTTGAACTCGTGAGATATATTGCTGACAAAATCGCTTTTGAGAGTCTTGTTTTTGTCAAGTTCGTTAACCATAACGTTGAAGTGATGCGTAAGCATTGCCATTTCACTCTTCTTAGGTTCGCCGTTTTTCTTTGTTTTTTCTTTGAGCTGGACGGAAAAATCGCCGTTGGCGACCCTATTCGTCACGTCCAATAAATCTTTGATAGGATTGAAAAAATACATATTGACTATGATGGATAAAACTATGCCCACTATGATACTTGCAATTGCCGCAACAATTATCGTCCACCAACTGTCGTTGATTTCAACTTTAAGATGCTCAAGAATATAATATGCGCCCGAAAAGATACCCGACGCCGCCAAGATTGACACAAAACTTGCCAAACTCAATTTGACAAGCAACGGAGTGTTGTTTTTGTTTTTCTGTTTCTGCTTGCTCATAAATCCCTCTATTTCTGCTTTTTGACAGCCTTGTAGCCAAGTCCTCTTATCGTGACGATCTCAAAGTCCTCGCTAGACTTAAACTTATCCCTTATTCTCGTGATGTGCACATCGACGGTACGCTCGACGGTATCGCTGCCCACGCCCCAAAACTCTTCCATAAGCTGGCTTCTCGTAAAAATCTTGCCGGGATAAGATAAAAGCTTATACAGTATATAAAATTCCTTTTGCGGCAATTCTATCTCCCCGTCGGGAACTTGGGCGGTGAGCGAATCGTATATCAAAGTAGTATTGCCGATGACGAGCTTTCTCTCGCTGACTATCTGCGAACGACGAAGCAACGCGCCCATCTTTAATACGAGTTCATCGACGTCGATGGGCTTGACCATATAATCGTCTATGCCCAAAGAATACCCACGCTTCTTTGCGTCAAAGTCGTCGATTGCCGTCATAAATAAAATGGGGACCGTGGTATTTATCTTCCTGATGCTCTCTGCAAGTTGGTATCCGTCCATTACGGGCATCATTATATCGGATATTATCAAATCGTAGTGCTTATCACAAAACATATCGTACGCAATCTGTCCGTTGAGCGCCATATCCGCTTTATATCCGTTGTTCTCAAGCACGGCGCGTATGAGTTTGTTGAGTTTGATGTCATCTTCTGCGACAAGTATATTTATCACAAAATCACCTCATAAAAATTAGTTGCGTAATAATTATATCACGCAACTAAAATAATGTAAATAGTAATTTTGTCAAAGATACGGTATCAGTCTCCCCAAACCTCTTTTGCAAGATTGAAGACCGCCCAGCCCTTTGGCCACCCTGCATAGAACGCAACGTGCGTAATTATCGCAGCAATTTCTTTTTTGCTCACTCCGTTGTTCTTGGCATTTTGCAAATGATACTTGAGCGAACTGTCGCAAATACCCTGCGACATAAGCGAAACGACCGTGATGATTGAGCGGGTCTTCACGTCAATATCTTCATTGTTCCAATTCTCGCCGAACAAAATATCATCGTTGAAGTGAGCAAATTCCGGAGCAAATTCTCCAAGCGCGTTTCTTCCCGCAGTCTGTACTATTTTTTCTTTCATAATCTCTCCCTCCTCGTCAATCCAAATTGACTAGCTATGTCATTATACCAAATTCAAAGTCGTAAATCAAGCCGTACCAACCAATTATCAAATATAATGTAGGATTATATATCAGTAGGCGTATGAGGTAAAAGTATTATGAATTAACGCTAATTATATAATTATATCGCTTAATTACGATGATTTTGATATGAATTTAATACAATAATGGCTAAATACTCAAAATGTCGAAAATTTACTGTTACTTCAATTTAAGACACACCAACGTCTCGATATGCTTTGTATTAGGGAACATATCGTATGGCGTAATAGAAATCGGATCGTACTTTTCAAGAAGAATATTGACATCTCTTGCCAACGTCGCAGGATTGCAAGATACGTAAATAATTTGATTTGGCATAGCCGATAAGAGCGATCTGAGGACTGCTCCGTCACAGCCTTTGCGCGGAGGGTC
Source organism: uncultured Clostridia bacterium (assembly GCA_947176975.1). Lineage (GTDB taxonomy): Bacteria > Bacillota > Clostridia > Christensenellales > UBA3700 > RACS-045. Next base: position 7,674 of record CAMWSW010000027.1, read on the forward strand.
AAGCACGACGATTGACTTGTCAAGGCGCGATATGACCTTGGGAAGTTCTTGAGCGCAATCTCCGCAAATGTTGATTATCCTGTCGCTGTTGCCGTTGAGTTTTGCCAAAACTTGAGAGTTGGCAATAGCCTGCGGAACTATCTCTATGGCGTATACCCTATTCGCGTACTCCGCGAAAATATTGCTCATAATGCCAATACCGCTGTACGCGTCAATGACGTTGCCAATGCCGCTGTCTTTGATTATCTCGCCTACTCGGGAATAAATCATATCTCTGACGTTGTCGTTGATTTGCATAAAAGACTGGGGAGATACAAGATATTTTACGCCCAACGCTTCGCCTTGAATAGCTTCATCGCCATATAGAGTGACGACCTTTTCGCCCATAATCACATTGGTGCGGCGAGTATTTGGAGATATATAAAGTGAAAATTCTATATCGAGGGCTTTTAGCGTCGATATAAGCTTATCGTATCTTGGTAAACTATTGCCGTTGATTACGGCGCATATTGCAAATTTGCCGTCGACTTTGCGTATGACGAGATGACGGACTAATCCGCTGTGTTTTGCCTCGTCGTAGGCTGTAATCCCCTCTTTGCTCATAAAATCGAGAAATACGTCCAAAATCGCTTGCATACCGTCGCTGTTGAGCAGACAGCTTCCACCCTCGCCCTGCTTACAAAACGGCACTACCTTGTGAGAATTAGGAGCGAAATACCCTCCCGCCAACTTGCCGTCTTGATAAGTTATGGGAACTTGGATTTTGTTGCGATAGCCCAATTGCTTTGGACTTGCGACCGTCGAATCCACAACAAAATCGCGCTTACATTCTCTATCTAAACAATTCTTGACGTGAAGTCTCTTGATTTCAAGCTGCTTTTGGTAGTTGATGTGCAAATTCTCGCAACCGCCGCACTTAAAGCATATCTTGCACTCGGGCGTTCTCTGTCGGGGCTTGCGACCAATATCTTTATCACCTTTGCAAAACAAAATGACTTCTTCACTTGCGTAATTTGTACCTTTGCGGTCTCGCCCACCAAAGTACCCGGGATAAACAAAACCAAGCCGTCGACTTTCGCCACGCCTTCGCCGTCCATACCTATGGAAGTGATTTCTACCGTCAAAATATCGCCTACTTGCATAATACTCCTTGATATTATTTTAAATCATAACGCCCGCAATGTCAAACAGCAAGTTTAAGTACGAAATAAAATAGTAATAATATACTTGGAGGCAATTATGAAAAGACAATCTAATAAAAAGACTAAACAGCAAAAATCAAATCAAAGAATTAAAATGCGCTCTATAGACGAAGCCAATATGAAAATGGCGTTGAAGGACGAGGCGGACGGCAACGGAAAGCCGTATTGAAATGAATGTTGCTTGACACCGTCTATACTAAAGGTTTAAACTTATGGTATGGAAAAATTGTGTCAGCTTTGTCCGAGAAAATGCTCGGTGGATAGAACTGTGTCGCGCGGATATTGCAATCAAGGATCGCTCAAGATTGCAAGAGCCGGTCTGCATAAATGGGAAGAACCTCTGATATCGGGAACCAAAGGAAGCGGCACAATATTCTTTAGCGGATGTAATCTCAAATGTGTATTCTGCCAAAATTTTGAGGTTTCGCGCGGTAAAGGCAAGGATCTGACACCGCAAAATCTAGCGGATATATTTAAAAAGCTCGAAGCTCTGCAAGCTCATAATATCAATTTAGTTACGCCTACGCACTTTGTGGACGATATTATCAAGGCTTGCGAAATACACAAGCCGAAGATACCTATCGTATATAATTGCGGAGGTTACGAGAGCGTAGACACGCTGCAAAGATTAAAAGATATCGCGGATATATTTCTCCCCGACTTTAAGTACAGCGATAACGCGCTTGCAAAAAAATACAGCAACTGCTCTGATTATTTTGAAGTATGCTCCAATGCTTTGCAAAAAATGCGCGAACTTCAACCAATCGAC
>CAMWSW010000028.1 GCA_947176975.1 uncultured Clostridia bacterium
CAAACATACCGCTCACCTGATAGCCCCAACTGCCCTCGTAAGGATATTCGCATATAGGAAGTATCTCCACGTGCGTGTATCCCATCTGCTTGATATAAGGCACCAGCTCGTCCGCCAAATCGCGATAATTGAGAATATTGCCGTCGGCGTATCTTCTCCAGCTACCCACGTGCAATTCGTAAATATTCATTGGAGAATGGAAAGGGTCGAATTTTTCTCTATCGGCGATCCAATTCTTATCCGTCCACTTGAAAGAAGATACATAAAGCTTTGACGCGTTGGCAGGCGAAGTTTCGCTATGTCTTGCGTACGGATCGGCTTTGAGTCTCAACTTGCCGTCGGCAGTCTCTACGCTGAATTTATATATATCGTATATCTTGAGCCCCTCGACGAAGCCCTCCCATATACCGTCGCTGATTTTTGTCATTGGGTGAATTTCTCTGTCCCAATTGTTGAAGTCTCCGACTACGCTGACAGACTTTGCGTGAGGCGCCCAAACTCTGAACGTCCACCCCTCCTTGCCGTCTAGCTCGCTTTGATGAGGCGACATAAACTTATAAGCCTCATAATTTGTACCCTCGTGAAAGAGATAAACCGGTATTTTTTTGTCCAATTATTCTTTCTCCTTTTTCATACTTATCCAAATTATACCATATTAAAAAGTAATATTCAATACCGAATTTGTGAAAATGTAAATTTTTTTTAAATTTTTCGCTTGCGTTTTGAAATATTTGAGCGTATAACATATATGGTAATTTTTTATGAGATATTACGGAGGCATTTATGGCTACTAAAGACATGTCAATGGGCAAGCCTATCAAAGTTTTGTACGCCTTTGCTCTGCCGATGATAATATCCGTATTATTTCAACAGTTTTACAACATTGCAGACTCTCTCATAGCAGGCAATTTCATTAATGACGACGGCATAGCTTTGGCGGCAGTCAACGCTGCGTATCCCGTAACGGTGGTATTTATCGCAATCGGCAACGGATTTGGCGTGGGCGGCAGCGTGGTAATTTCGCGAATTTTCGGATCAAAGCAATATTCGCGTACCAAGACAGCGACTTTAACCGCTTTGATAAACATATTCGTATTCGCGTTGATTTTTACTTTAGTAGGCGTATTTACCTGCAAGCCTTTGCTGTCGGCAATGAACTCCCAAGACTTGGGACAAGACGTCTTTTCTCAGAGCGTCGATTATCTCAGCATATATATCTACGGGCTGACTTTCCTATTCGTATACAACGTGGTTAGCAGTATTTTCCAAGCTCTCGGCAATTCCAAAATGCCCCTCTTTTTGCTTATCTTCTCGACGGTACTCAACGTAATAGTGGATATTATTTTCGTCAAGTATTGCAATCTCGGCGTTAAAGGACTTGCTTGGGGCACTTTCTTGGCTCAAGGCATAGCAAGCGTGCTGTCCTTCGTATTACTGCTCGTCAATATCTCAAAATTACCCAAAGACCTACCCGTCGAAGAAAATGCGCAATGCCAAGAAGAGCAGCCTTTGACAAAAAAATCTTGGAAAGAAAATCCCATATTCTCACTTTCGATATGGTCAAGCATTATGATGATGTCTTTGCCCAGCATTTTGCAAAACTCCACCGTATCGATAGGTCAACTCTTCATGCAAAGCCTCATCAACTCTTTCGGCAATGCAAATCTTGTGGCTGCATACGGCTCGGCTTTCAAAATCAATTACATAATAATATCCATATTCTTGACGATATCCAACGCAATGGCGACCTTTACTTCTCAGAATATAGGCGCAGGACGATTGGACAGAGCAAAAGAAGGACTCAAAGGCGGTCTGGTAAGTATGATAGCAATCGCTTTGGTGTCGACGACGATATATATGATATTTGCAAAAGGACTTGTGGGCGCTTTTATAAACAACAAAAACGACGAGATAATCTCAATAGGTTCGCAATTCCTCTATATACTCGCGCCGTTCTATATCGTGGTGTGCATAAAGATAATTTTCGACGGCTTTATAAGAGGCGCGGGAGATATGGCGGGATTTACATCAGCCACCATGACAGACTTATTAATAAGAGTGGGGTTGAGTTATATCTTTGTCAAAGCGTGTCACTTGTCCTACGTATCTATTTGGTGGAGTTGGCCAATCGGTTGGTTACTCGGCGCAACGGTATCCGTACTGTTCTATCTCTCAAAGAGATGGCAAAAGACGTCGTTGAGAAAGTTATAATCGACTCGAATTGAAAATTTATTTAAACTAAAAGGAGTACTTATGAGACGAAAAGACAGACAGATGCCCAAAGAATGGGCAATGGAAATCGTAGACAAATGCGAATGGGCTACGCTGGCGACTATCGATACCGACGGTATGCCCTACTGTATTCCCTTGAGTATAGCGCGAATCGGTGACGCCATATACTTCCACTGCGCAAGAGAAGGAAAGAAAATAGATTGCTTTAATCGGAACGCCAACGTCTGTATATCTTGCGTAGGCAATACTCATAGACCCGACGATGAATTTACCACCAAATACGAAAGCGCAATGGTATTTGGAAATATATCTCAAGTATTGGAAGATAAAGAAAAGATTGATGCGCTGCGGGCAATTTGCCAAAGACATACGCCTGCCAATATGCCAAATTTCGACGAGGCAATTGCAAGAAGTCTTGCCATTACCGCAATTTGGAAAGTGACTATCGATGATATTGACGGCAAGCGCCGCAAATAAATCTATTCGCCTCTTCTGCTCCAATCAATCGGCGTTCTGCCGTGTTTAATCAAAAATTCATTAGCTTTTGAAAAGTGTTTGCACTCCAAAAATCCGTTGTAAAATGACAGCGGACTTGGATGTACGCATTTGAGGACGAGATGCTTTGACTCGTCGATAAATTTTGCCTTGGCTTTTGCCGGATTACCCCACAACATAAATACCGTAGGATAAGGCGAATCGCTTATCATTTTGATTACGCTGTCAGTAAATCTCTCCCAACCTATACCCGCGTGACTTTGAGGTTTGCCTTCTCTCACCGTAAGAACCGTGTTGAGAAGCAACACGCCCTCGTCTGCCCAACCAGTCAAATCTCCGCAATCGCTCTGCGGTATGCCGAGATCATATTCCAAAGCCTTGTAAATATTGACAAGCGACGGCGGGCACTTGACTCCCTTGCGTACGGAAAAGCTCATTCCGTGAGCCTGTCCGTAGCCGTGATAGGGGTCTTGTCCCAAGATAACGACTTTGACGTTTTCATACGGCGTATGTTCAAAGGCAGAAAGTATCTCTTTCATTGGCGGATAAACTCGAAAATTGCTGTACTCCTCCGCCAAAAATTTGCGTATATCCTTGAAGTAATCTTGCGAAAATTCGCTCTCTAATTTTTCATCCCAACTATTGCCCAAATGCGACGACATAATTGCACCCCTAAACTTTTTTATAAGTTTAGCATAATTTGGCGAAATATGTCAACCTATCTTGTTTGACACCTCACTTCAAAAGGTATAAAATATAAATGTTATGTTTGACACTCACACACATTGCAGACACTCGCACGACAGCAAAGAAGAGCCTATTGAAATGATAGAACACGCCATATCTTTGGGTATGGACTATCTTGCTTTCACCGATCACTTTGACGGCGAATTGACTTTTCTACCCGAATTCGATTACATACCGCAGATAAATCTCCAAAAACACTTTGAAGAGATAAGCGCACTTAAAGAGCAATTCAAGGGCAAAATTGACGTCGGCGTTGGCATCGAGTGCGGGTATATGAAAGAGGCAAACGACCTCTATCTATCCAAGCTGTCACAATTTGATACAGATATAATTATCAATTCCATTCACACGATAGAATACGAAGACTGCTATATGCCGTCGTACTTTGCAAAACGCACTAAAGCGCAGGCCTACGGCGCGTATCTCAAAGCAGTGAGAGAAAGCCTCGACGCCCCATATCATTATGACAGCGTAGGTCATATAGGCTACGTAGTACGCAAAAGCACGTACGAAGACAAGGTATTGGAATACAAGGACTTTGCAGATTTACTAGACGATATATTGAAGACTATCATTGCAAAAGGCAAAGCCTTGGAGATAAATTCGCAAAGCAAAGGCACGGGGCTTGACTTCCTCCCTACGACGGAAATTTTGAAGAGATATAAAGAATTGGGCGGTGAATTGCTTACGTTTGGCTCCGACGCTCACTTCTGCGGACGTATCGGAGAGAAATACCCTCTCGTCGCAGATTGGTTGAAGGCAAACGGTTTTAAGTATCTTTTCAAATATTTAGCGCATAAACCTATTGCAGTAAAATTATAAGCAAATTGCGATAATCAAATTATAATCTATACGAAAAAACGCCTTGCAGCAATGCAAGGCGTTTTATCTTTGTAACTTATATTACTATGCTACTTCTTCCGTAGACTCAGTCTCTGACACAGTAGACGCTTGGCTATACTCAACCGTTCTGCCATCTGGGTTAAAGTTGGAATCCCAACCGCTTGGCTTGGAAGTATGCGCCGTCTTAATCGTCAAACTGTTGCAACCTTCAAAGGCGTAGGCTTCTATAGTCGTTACGGAAGTCGGGATAATAATTTCCTTAATTCTCGTATTGCCCTTAAACGCAGAAGCTCTTATCTTCGTAACAGCATAGTCTCTTTCGTTGAAGTTAATGGACTCAGGTACCGTATAACTCGTGTTGAGAGATCCGGCCGCTATACTTACCCCAATCAATTCCGCGTGTCCGTCGTTGTAGAAGAGATATGTGTACTCTGCAGGCAAAGCAGGCGACTTTGACGTATCCTTGTATGTCTGCGGCAATCCCGCAACGTTCCATACTTCATCGTGCGTCTGCGTAAACTTTTTCAACAGCGTTCCTATGCTTCCCATGATGTTAGTCAAGTCAAGGTCACCCAAATCGCTGACGCCTATCTTGGTGTCCCAGCCAATCGCATATCCCGTAAGCGGTTTCTTTTCTTTTCCTAAGTACAACGTCAAGTTGTCTATACCTATGAATGCAAGTCCGCCGATCTTGGAGACGCTAGCAGGAATATAAATCTGCTTGAGCGCCATATTCATCAAGAATGCTTGCTCGCCGATTTCTTCGAGCGTAGACGGCAAGTTGACCGTCGAGAGTACTATGTTATTAGCGAATACTTTCTTACCTATCTTCTTGATATTCTCGCCGAGAGTAACGGTATTAAGTATATTCATGCCCGACAACAATTCGTCTGCGAGTACTTCTACTCTATACTCGACTTCCTTATACGTTACGGTACCCGGAACTTCAAGATTCGTCTTCGTAGCCTTGTTGCCAAGATATTCTGCTACTATCGCGCTGCCGTCCGACTTGAAGATATAGTTGAAATCGCCAACTACGTCGAAGCCTATTACACCCCAATAGAGAGTTCTCACTCCCGTGCCATCGTTGCCTATCTTAGCGTCGCGGTTCTTGTTCCAATCATTATTCCAACCGCTTGGAGTATCTGTTTCGATAAGACCTACTTTCGGTCTCTCCATTTGGATATAAACGTCTGCAGTAACGCCGCTGAAAGCATATTTGCCAACCTTAGCTATCGTCTTAGGAATATAGATACTTGAAAGGTTGGTACAGTTTTCAAATGCCGATACCGCAATTTGCGTAACGTTGTAATACTTATCTTCATACTCGATAGTATAAATATCTCTTACTTCTTCCGTCTTGCCTACGTCTTTCCACTCGGTGGAAGTAAAGGACGCGGCCTTGTACGTTAAATCGGCAGGGATATAAGCGTTTGGCGCAGTATTGTTGATAAATCTATCTACGTAAGCATTGCCGTCCTCAAAGAGCATATATTGGAAATCGCCTACCGAGAACACGCCGTCTACGCCGTAGGTAACGGGTCTATCGCTCTCATGCCAATCCCAAGTCATTAATCCGCCTCTATTCCAATACTCCGACCAACCTTTCGGTTTGGTTAAAGAGCCCGTAGCCTTTTTAGCCTGAACGTAGATACCGCCGGTATCCGTAAGAACGAGTCCCGCAAAAGCGTAAGCATCTACCCTTGTAATGGTACTTGGAATATATATGCTACCAATTGAATTTGGAGTAACGCTATCGGTGGACAAACCTTTTTCCTTGACAGTAGTCACCTTCTTGCCGTTGGCTGCCATAGGAAGTATAAGATTGATTTGCGAATCCTCAACTCCCTCATATCCTACAATCTCATTTGCATCGTTAAACTTCAATCCCTTCATAACGATATTACCGAAGAGCATCATAGGTCCGTCAACAGTTTCGTTCTCTTGGTCGAATACGGTATCGCAATTTGGATCTCTGTACCAGTGGTCGAAATCGTATCCGTTGTATTCAATCGTCGTCGTTATCTTAGTGCCGTAAGCAAACTCACCGGTCGAAACGAGCGCGCGGGTAGCCAAGTTGAACAACGTGACTACGTAAGATCTGATATTGTTTTTGTAAACTGCATTGATATCCACGTCGCCTTCGACAAGACGGTCTGCCGCTCTATCCCAATCCTCAAATTCAAAGTCGTATTGGAGAGTAGATACTTTAGTAGGAATTATATCAGTTCTCGGGATTACGCTGTCGTATTCTTCTTGGAATTCTTCAACCAACTCGCCTTCGTTATAATACCTAATCCAATACTTTCGTATCGTACTTGAGTACAGAGCGTAAACGTTGATATTTGCTTCGACTTTCGTCAAGTCTCTGCTCCAACCGTTGAATGTAAAATCATACTTTGGAGTGGATTCTTTCGACGCCGTAGGAGCTTGATAACTCTCTATCTCGCTAGTCAACACGTTGGTACCCCACGGTACTGTGATTTTTTTCAAAACAACTTCGTCGTTTTCTTCGTTGAAGAATTTGACATCGTATTTTTGAATAGTTCTCGAATACATTGCGGTATAGGTAATTTCGCCTTCAACCATTGTGTTCGCCGGATCCAATACCTCATATCCCTCTGCGTCAACCACGGTATCTCTATAGTCCGTGCCGTCATCAGGGTCGACATCGTTTTCTCCGGCTGCTTGGGTAGTATCGACCTCAAGCACTTGCCATCCGAGGAATGCGAAAGCCCACTTGACGGTATGATTCTTGACGTTGTTGCCTGTCGGCAAAGTAGGACACTTACCGTATTCTACTTCTTGCGTAAGGATAGCCACGCCGTTGTTGATAAACTTGACGATATATCTTCTCAAAGTCTCTTTGTAAATTGCGTTGATTTCCATATCTCTCGATACGTAACCGAAATACTTATCCCAATCAATAAAAGTGAAATCGTATTGTTTCGTCGAAGTCTTATCCGTATCGGTCGGTATTGCCAACGAATAAGTCTCATGCGTTGACAAGTCGGTGCCGTAAGGAACCCCGGTAATTTCTTTTTTCAAACCGTGACCGTAATTGAACGTGACGGTATATGTTCTTATCACTTCTTCAAAGATTGCTTGGACTGCAAAACTGCTTGTGACGCTTTCCAAAGCCTCTTCATCCGTCCAACCTACGAATTCATAGGTATACTTATCGTTTGATTCGCGGGTAGGTTCATCTCCGACGTAATTGGACTTGCCTGCCGTCTGCACCTCATCCGTATAAAGGACTTCGCCGTCCCAATTTACGTACTGAACCGTATAAGTGTGAGCAATCTGATTGAATTGCGCGTGTACGTCGGTATTTCCTACGATATTGTCAAAGTCGTTGTCCCAACCTATAAATTCATAGGTGTAGCCGTCATCTTCCACTTTGACAGGTTGATTTGGCGCTTCTACACTTGAGCCGTAAAGCACGCTGAGCGACTTAATGCAAGTATCGTCCACGAAGAACTTGACTTCATAGCTTCTCACGCTTCTTGCATACTTTGCATTTATCACCGTATTTGAGGTGATATTGTCGAAAGTACCGTCCCAACCTATAAATTCATATTCGTATTGCGCCGTCGACGATTTAGCAACGTTCGTAGGCACGACGTTGTAGTTGGTCAAGTCTGTTCCGTACTCTATACCGGGAACAGTCAAATGTTGGTCATCGCCGTAATTAAACGTAACGGTAAAGCTCTTAATCTTTTGAGTAAACGTAGCTTTAACCGTCATATTGCGGGTAACTGCTTCAAGCTTATCTGCATCCGTCCACCCCTTGAACACGTAATCGTACTTATCGTTGGATTGACGCGTCGGATCTTCTCCGCCGTAAGTCGACGGCTGAGAACTCTCAACCTGCTCGCTGAAGAGCAAAGTGCCGTCCCAATTCTCATAGTTTACCGTGTAAGTGTGCGAAATCTGTTTGAATCTTGCGTGTACGTCAAGATCGTTCGTAATGTTGGTAAAATCCACGTCCCAGCCTCTGAATTCATACGTAAAACCGTCGCTCGGATTCTTGATAGGTTGAGACGGCGGTTCGACGCTTGAGCCGTAAGGTACGTTGAGATATTTAACGCACGTATCGTCAATCCAGAACTTGACGTCGTACATTCTGATTTGCTCGGCGTATTTCGCATTGATAGTGGTATTTTTTGTGATATTAGAAAGAGAATTATCCCACCCCAAAAAAGTATAACTGTATTGCGCAGTAGAAGACTTTATGAGTTCACTTTCGCTTGGCGCTGTCGCAGTCTTTCCATACTCGACTTTGACGGTCTTGCTCTTGTTGTTGCCGAATTTGAAAGTGACGTCAAATTTCTTGACAGTCTCTTGGAATTTAGCGTTGACGGTGGTATTTTGCGTGACGTTGTCAAAATCGCCATCCCAACCAGTGAATATGTAATCATACTTGTCGGTAGACGGCTTTTGCGGATCTGCGACCAATCCTCTGTCGGCATCTTCGCCGTATTTTACGTAATCTGTGTATACTACTTCGCCTTCGACACAGTATTTGAATTCAAAAGTTCTCAATTGATTCGTATAAATTGGAGTCGCAAGGAAATATCCTTGAGTCAAATCGTCGGTATTGCAATCCCATTTGTCAAAAGTATAAGTATATTTTTCGTCGTCGGGACGCTTTGAAGGACGCAAACTTGCAATATCCTTGGCAAGTTGGTTGTCAGTGCGTTCATAATCCTTCTCAAGCAAAATAGCTCCGGAATAATCGCGGAAAGATACGGTAATCTTGTTGACAATCTCCACCCAATAAGCGTATACGCTGATAGTATTATTGTCTTTTGCAATCTCTTCCAAGTTGGCACTTGCCACTTCCTGCAACCACGTTCCCTTGTCAAGATACCAGCCCTTGAATACGTATCCCTCTCTCGTCGGCTGACTTGCCAATATCTCCTTTGCCTGATCTATGCCTATCGTCGTCGCATACTGCTCTTCGTTGCTGACGAAGGTCAATTCCAAATCCTTATTTTTTGCTTTGCAGGCGACAAATACGCTCAACGCCATTGCGACAAGCAAAATCGCCACTATCAACTTGCTCCATTTCTTCATAATTCTCACTTCCTTATCGAAAATGTCTTACGCGCGCAAACTTATTCACGCGTAATAAATAATTCACCTTATTTTACACCTTTAAATTTTATTTGGGAATTGCATAAAATATGTAAATGAAACCTTTTTTAATTTTTTAATAGACTATGTTTTTTAATACTGTATTTATA
>CAMWSW010000029.1 GCA_947176975.1 uncultured Clostridia bacterium
ACTTTAAACACTGTCCTTGGAATCGGATACACGGCTGATTCATACTGTCCTACTGGTACTTTTATATTATAAATTTTAGAACAGCTAAATGCACCATTCTTGTACGTAGCTTTGAAACTAAATGTTTTTTCTTCCGTTACAGCCGTCGGATTCCCATCTGTATTATTTAATTTTGTTATGACTTTTATAAATGCTTGATCTTTTGCACCATCTACACCATTCAAATTAATCTCTGCATCATACCACATTATTTGAGGTATAGTCGATGTTGTAAATTTTAAGCCACCTGTATTGGATCCACCACTAATAACTGGAGTTATTATATTTTGAGCCTCAACTTTTCCATTGGAGCTAATAGAGAATTCGCCCCCGCTAGTTCTAACACCACAACCATCGCTTTCATCTTCACCGAACATTAATATACCGATTCTTCCAGATGTTGCCACAAGGTTATCGGTAACATTTAATTCGGTAGCTTCAATTGTTCCAGTTGCTGAAATAAGCCCTGTGTTGGTTACGCTAAATAGAGCCTCCTCAGCATTATCATTTCCCGCCCAGAAAACATAATCTAGATTAATTGTATTTTCATTATCTTCAATTTCACTCGATACGGCAATATTCCTTTTTCCGCTACTCATTCCAACAGCGCTACCTATCAACGAATTTTCTTCAATCAAATATCCACCTATATAACCACTACTTGCCTCTATTCTTCCTTTCAAATAAACGTTGCCATCATTAGTTGCTTCAAAGGTAGTATCATTACCTTGCTTTATTGTAATTCCATTCTCGTCAATAACAATTGAATCATCATTGTTGACGATTTTCATTTTGCTTCCAAGAAATAAATTACCAACAAGCACGTCGGCAACAAGACCATAACCATACTCCGTCTTACCAAGAGCAAGCGCAGCCGTCTCCCAATTGTCTGTGGTAAAAAGGATATTATTATTGATAATCCTTATCTGCTCATCAAGGAATAGTCCACCGCTTGCGTCCGCACCCTTATTATACTTTCTGCCAAGTATGCCCGTATCGTCTATTATAAATTCTTGAGACGACATATTTTCCTTTGCAGCTCTCAACGTCCTATCCAAAGGATTCAGTATTAGATTGGTGATATTTTCTTTATTACGAGAATAGTCGGTCAAATTAGACCAGTTGGCTGACACTGTCCTTGCCGTCGATGACGACTCTTTGATTAAGTCTGCAAACGTCATTGACGTATCACCCGGCTTTGATGCATTGGAGAACGTCATACTAAACGAATCAGTTACGTCGAGGTCATATTCTATTGACATCAAAGCGACGCCAACGTGTTCATCTTCGTTCTTTTCGATTGTTATCTCTCTGCCAAGAATAAGCTCATTGGCAAACTGACGGAACTCATACATTTTAATAAAGTTGATAGCATCAACAGTCATCTCAAATTGCGGTTGAGAATTCTTAGCCAAATCCACCTTACCGGCTTTCATCAATTCTTTGGCAAGGTCTATTCTCTCTTCCATAGTTGTGGTGTCGTATGCAACAATATTTTCATTGCTATACTCGCCCTCTATCCAATAATTGGTGAGCTCGTCATAGAGCGTTTGTCCACGTTTTTTGACAAACTCCTGTATATCGCACTGACTGCTTATGTACTCCATCTCGGCTTCTATGGATTTTATATTACGTTGCAATTCTTCGCTAACCGGCAATAAATCATAATTAATATGATTTTCCCAAATTGTAACCCAACCATTATCTCCGGCAGTTTCTGCATAAGTTGTGAACCTTTCAAATCCGGAGACATAAAAAGCGTATATTGAAACAATGCCATCTGTACTAACGTACATTTTATATCTCGTTCCATCGTAAATAAAATACATATTTGATTGAGATAATGTGACACTTTGCCCGTCTGGAAATTTTATGCCATACATACCATTATTATCAACAATATTAAACGTTACTCCTCTGACTTCTGCCGTTCCGCTACCTGCAATGTTGCCATTGGCATCTTTTACGATGCCAACTTTGGAGGCGATATTTAATTTACAAAAACTTCTACTGTCTTCATCATCTATAAAATACAATGGCGTTATATAATCTTTATTTGTTGGATCCTTATCGTCTGGCTTTGCATCAATGTAGTTTTCTATAAGCTCTTTAGCTGTTGCTGTATTGCTTTGAGACTCCTTGTCGAATGAAAATTTATACCTAGTATAGGGTTTTTCCTCGCCATTGTCGTTCTGTTTTTTGACGATCTCTTTAGATGGTTTCGGAGCGGTTTTATAACAAGTGATTTCTATTGAATCTTTAAAGCACTCTTTGTAGAATTTTGATGTAGGCAGCAAACTCTTGGTATCAATATTTACTGTTTCCGCCGTAATGTACCCTTCACCATCTGACGGTTTATCGTCGCCAGTATCATATTGGGTACGAACTGTCATCAAGTCGGTAAGCTTAAGATTTGCGTACTGTATTTCTGCATCAGATTCTGTTTTCTTCGTATATAATTCTTGTAAATCTTCTGTCAGTTCACTGTAGCCTTTTGTATGATCAGCTCCTGTTTCATCATCAATTCGAGATTCATCATCAGTTTGCCATTTCTCGAATTCCTTTTCCCAATCGTCAAGCGTTTCTATTAATTCTTTTGACATCCAAGGATAATCAATCGCGCCGTCATCGCTCTTGCGCTTTTTGTAATAACTAAAGTCGACTATATAATTCGTCCCCATGGGATTTATCGCGCGGATATCAACTCCGTTGCCTTCGCACGACATGACAGTCACAATATCTTCGGCATTTTCTGTGATATTCAACGTGTTGACAAGATTGTCAAATGACAAATAGATATTCGTCGGTTGCGTAATCTGTTCCAACGTCTTTATCTTGATCGCATGATGTAAAAAGTCAAATTCAAACACTACTTCAAAAGCATTCTCGACTTTATTAACCATAAAATCATAGCCGTTTAGATTCGAACTATTTGCTTCGAATCCACGGCATATATTTTCCGCATTATCAGCGGCTATATACATTTCGTTATCGCCGCCCTTAGAAATAAACTTGAGTATCGGGTCAATATATATAATCGTCCAATCGCCATAATCTTCTGTCGGCTCAATATCATCGTTGTTAAGCATTGATTTTATGCCAAGTTGTTGATACAACTGCCCGACGATAGATGGGATTGCTTTATTGTATTCCTCTTTTTTCTCAATGTTTTTAAGACTCTCCTCTGAAAGACTTTTATAGATGCTGTCAGTAGGATTGTTTGGATTGTAAAACATATAGACTTTTTCTTCTGTCACAAACCCGCGATCTTTGAATGCATATTGGTGAGATTGCGCCGTAATTTCTTTAGAGCAGTTATCTCCCTCTGCAGTCTCGGAAACATTGGTGATTTGAAACCAACCGATCTTCTCAACATATATAAGTCGCTTTGACTCTATTAAATTATAAAATTCATCAGAGCCTTTGACTTTTGGAACGGTAAAAGTTAGTTCTGATAAATCATTAAACCGCAAAACCAAATGTCTATTTTCTCCGTTCAAAGCACAAATAAAACGCTTGTCAGGATTGCACAAGTACATATTTGGACTTTCGATTTGTTTGTAGTAATCATAACTACTAATCATATTTACCTCCCTTTATATTAAAAACTTATTTTGACATAGCGCGGGCAGCTAATGGTAACCACTCCGTTTACTCGCACTTTTAAATGATTTTTGCCACGCAAGATACGCAGCCATTTTTTACTGAACTTGCTGAGCAAGTCATTGCCGTCTCCGGTAATTATCTTTAATTCATTATCAACTTTATATATGGTATTCGGATAAACTCCATCAAATTTGAATTCTCTCTCTTTGTCATCCGTGACGTTGATAATCGAGACTGCTCCATCTGCAGTATCAAATTCGACCATTGGATAAATATATTCGTCGACATTATCTGACCCATTGTATAAATCCACCTCTTTATCATTGCCGTCACCAAAGACAACTATTTCAATCGGCTTTCCTTTTGCATACAAAGAATCAAACGTCGCTGATAGATTTAAACCAACACATTTTCCCGCGTGATAAATTATACTTGATACGGTAAATATGCAATTATATGTAAGTTCATCCAACCCAGTCTGCATTATAACAAGAGGCTTAAATCCCTTGCGCGAATCTAGCCACGATAAAATTTCTCTCAAGATTTCTGCCGGTATGCTTTCTTCGCTAACAACCGAAAAATCATAGGTCGGTGGGCTATCATACGTTACGTCTAAATAATGAAATTTCTTAGACGTAGCCGATTTGCCAACTACAACACTAGGTACTACATACGGCGTTTCTTCTAATGCACTGCCGTTAAAACTTGCTATTTTCAAGCCATACTGCCCAGAGTAGATTCCATCGTATATAAACTCCGTTGCATTAAACATTTCTCTGCCCTCCTTTTTTATATATCAAGAGAGCAGACTTAAATTAGCCTGCTCTCGTTATTATGTTAAAATTTCTTTTTATATCCCGTTCTCGCCAAAGCGCTTTCCATATTCTTCTCTATCTTTGTTACCGCTTGGTCAACGAGAGTCTTCAATTGCGGCAACGCATCATTATCTATGTTGCCGCATTTGATTTCAACAAGCGGTGAATTGTTGTTAATAGTTGCTCCACCGCTACCGACGGTGCTGTAAACCATCGCCGGCAATGTCTGCTTCATAAAAGTATCCATTTGCTTTGGTGTCGAAACAAATTCACCGTTAAGCAATTTCGCGAATTCTTCGTTACTCTTAAGACTTGTGATGTCGCCGACAAATCCGCCGGTGTGATAAACATTATTGTCTTTTGCTGCTTGCAAAAGTGCTTTATAACCTTTCTTCTTATCTTTCGCGTCACTCCAAGTCGTAAGTTTTTCTAATCTAACGACAGTATTATCAAGGCAGCCATACAAATCTCCTTTATAATAGAAGATTTTCCTATCAGCCCCTTTTTCTCCATGGTCAGACTTCTTATATGCAGCCTTATATAAATTTGCTGTTCTTCCAGCATTTTGCACCTTGTATTCTTCGCCATTCCATTTAACTATACCATTATCACCATTTGTACTGCTACTAATACCATAACCTTCGGCACCCTCTAACCATTTTATTTCATTCGCTAATGATTGGTCATTATCTGTTTCTTCTTGCTTGGGTTCAAGTTTATATGAATCGGTTGCTTCTTTTGCACTTTTATAAAGCGCATCGGCTTTAACCCAATCCTTATTTTTAACAGCAGATATAAAATTAGCTACATCTCCATTTTGATTGCTAAAAGTATCGGCAAAAGCTTTATCTGCATCAGTGGCGCTGTTGTTATTTATTTTTGAAGTCGCCTGATCGTTTTTTGCAGTCAAATCTGTATACAAATCATACATCTCAGTAGATGAATTTTTCGTACTCAATGCTCCCGTATTAGTCAAGATTCCATTAAGAGTGTTAATGATATTTCCCATATCTTCAGCTATGTCGTCAACTTTCTCCCCAATAAAATCTGCGTATTCGTCATACTCATTATCAAGGGACTTCGTGAGATCTTTTATCGCTTTATCGAGTGTATACTCATCAAGTTCTTCTTGCGCATCTTGAAGTTGGCTTTCCAACTCCCTTACTCGCGCTTGCCCTGCTGCCGACTTATCAAGTTTTGCAAGTGACAACTGCGTCTGAAGGTCTGCGACATTCTGCTGCTTTTTAGCAAGTTCTTTTTGATAATCAACTTCTTCTTTGTAAGTTTCCAACAAATCTTTGCGTATATCAATAAGCTTTTTGTATACATCAAGCTGTTCTTGCAAAGCATTTTGCATATTCTCCAACCTTTTAGACTCTTCCTCTATCGCCATTTCCCGCAAAAGCGACGCCCACTCAATTTCTTTTGTATTAAGATTGTCTTGCGCGATAGCAACGTTTTTAAGCGCAGTTTCATAGTCGTCGCAATCAGGTGTCAACGCTTTGATTTCTTTTCCATATTCATCAGTGTGATCGGTGAATAAAAGATTAGCATCATCAATTGCTTTTTGATATTCCTTCAAGTCGGTTATTGCCATATCTTGCATTAACTCATAATCTGTCATTTCACTGTATTTCTTATAATTTTTGTCGTCAACTTTTATGACATCCGAAAAACCGTCAGATATTTTGTAACCGTCAAGAGATTTGTCAAAATATTTATTAAGTAAAGACGGGCTTTTTTCCATCAATTCCTTTAGAGTTCCCAAAGAAATTATCCCGTTTTTAGAGACGTCGGATAATGCTCCGCTCAACGCGTCAAACTTGTTTGTAATCGCTTCTATGTCATCTGCAATATTGACTGAATGAAGTTCGACAAGTCCTTGGCGAAGATTTCTAACATCGTTTAACAAACCCTCAAAATTGCTTCCGTCCCAAATTCCAATAGTTTGAAGATAATCAAAAAATGCTTTCACGTCTGGCTGCTCATCATTAAGTTCTTTGAGACTCTCTGCAGTGACGTCTGTACTATTTCTTAATTCGTTAACGTAGTTTGTGAGTTTTTCAATCGCACTTGCGTTTTTGACTCTACTAGTTATTGCGTCCCATGCTTTATCGGCAGAACCGCTTGCAATAAGCTTCTTATCTAGCAACTCATAATATTGGTCAAGTTGGTTGTTTACCTCTTTTTGCCATCCTTCAAGTTCTTTTTCGTTGCCATCTTTGTCAATTTCGGGGAATTGGTATTCATACCCATCCATAAGTTCTGCAAAATTACTTATATAATCCCCAACAATTTTCTTATCCTTTTCCGATGCGTTCGACCAATCTTTTAATATCCTATTGACTTCGTCTTCTTGCTTTTCCTTGCCTTTATCTACCGCAGCCCATATAGCGTTGCCCATTCCACCTGTGAGAACACCAACCGCTACTGCCCAACCTACGTTGTCCTTTTGACCGTTTTTTACTTTTCCTTTAAGCGCTTCTATTGCTTTTTGTGACGACTCTGCACTTTCTTTTGCTTTTGATGCGGCTAACGCTTCTTGTTCTGCAGCTATCTCTGCTAATTGATTTCGCTCTTGCTCTAGATATTCTAATTGTTTTTTATCAACAATCGTTGGGTTCTCTTTTGAATTCAGCTCATCAATTCGGTCACAAACTTCTTGAAGCTTATCTTTCGTTGCTTGTAATGCATCGTTGGCTTCTTGAAATTCTTCTTTTGTCTCTTTCGCCTTTTCTTTTAGATTATCAAATGATGGAACAATAGATTTAATTACATTTGCTAATGCAACAAACGTTGAAAAAAGCAAAGAAAGCGCTGCAAAAATAAGATTCGTTGACATTGCGCCATTTATAGATTTAATTCCTGCGACAACTGTCGCAACTATAGCAAGAACAATCGAAATTACTGTAGCCGCGATTTTCCCTCCGGAACTTTCTGCTTTATTTGCTAATGATAAAACCAATCCAGCCGCTGACATTATTCCGCCTACAATGGCAGTAGTATATCCAAATTGAGCTTGCTTAGCCTTATTTAATTTCGCAGTTGTTGTATCAACTGAATTACTAAGCATCTGTTGAGTTCTTGCCCACTCGACTACTTTGTTAGCATTATCGCCTGTAATTCCATATGTATTTTCCAAAGCCGTTTTAAATGCATCAGTATCTTGAATGTTTTCTTTAAATAATTTTGAGATACTATCTGCAGTTGCGCCACCTTGTATTCCAAGATTTTGAAACGCATTTGTATTGTCGTTTAATTTTTTTTGGTTATTCTCGAGCTCAATTGTTAACGTATTAACATTGTCTTTTAATCCTTGTATTTTTTCTTTAATTGAGCCAATTACGTCGCTGAATTTTTTATGTTTTCCTATGATTCCATCTAGTTTGTCTTTCCACGTCCCAAACAAGTTTGAGACCTTAATGAAAAGTTGCGATAATACAAAAACAATTGCGCCAATCGCAATCTCTGTAACCGGAAGTAAATCTACAACTTTATTAAGACCTGATACAATTAAGTTCAAAAAATCTACGCCTGTTTTAACAAGTTCGCTGTCCAAAAGCTTTCTGGAAAAATCTTCCCATGACGCTGTTAATTTAGCAAACTTGCCCTCAATAGAATCCATATATATTTCTTGTGCATTCATGAGAGAGCCTGTGGCATCTCCAGATGGCGCTGTAATGTTTTGTGCATCTCCCCAGTTTTGCATGATACCATAGAATGCATTTTGTTGTTTTGTACCTGCCAACATATCTGCGACAGCTGCCTTTGAGGTCGAGTCTAATTTGCCCCAAACTTTTGACAAGTCATTTAATATGTCATAAGTCGAGCGTAATTCTCCATTTGTGTCTGTAACAACTACTCCATAAGCGCTCATTTCTTTGGCAAGCGCAGCGGTTGACATAACGCTATCAGCATTTTCTCCAAGTTCCTCTAATTCTTTCGTACTAGCAGAAATACGCGCCGCTATTGTTCTTACTACCGTGGATGATTGTCCAACGTTTTGCAATGAAGTATTAGCTGCCATAATAATGGCAATGGCTTCTTGCAACGTATTTCCGTTTGCCACCAAAGAACTTCCCGCATTATTTATTATTTCACCGATTTCGTTCTGAGATATAGCAAAGTTATCGCCCAACCATATCATCTGATCAAGAACTGACTCAAGTTCGCCTGCTCCAATATTATATGCCTTTATGATTCCATCAATATTTGTGGTAGCTTCATTGACATTTACGCCTGACACATTGGCATAAATAGATGTTTTTTCAGCAAGAGTTTGCGCATCCTTAAGACTATATCCTAATCTTGCATATGCGGTCGTGGCTTTTGTCAAGTCCGGAATACTTACGCCTATTTCTCTGGCTGACTTTGCAATACTGTCAGCAACTTCTTGCATTTGACCGGTCGTAGCCCCAGCTGCAACTTTCAATTCTGTCATCGCAGTGTCTATTGCTTTGACATTCGCATAAACCTGTTTTAAAGCGTTTTTTACCAGAGATAATAATTTGTCTGCTAAAGATTTTACAACTTTTGAATCAAACGCTTTCTCTATTTTGCTTCCGGTTGCCTCGGTTTCTGCGCCGATTCTTTTCAACTCACTTTCAGTTAACAAAAATTGTGAATTTAATTCTTCAAGTTGTTTCTTGGTGATTCCATCCGGATTATTTAAAGCTGCAAATATTGAAGCATTTAGCTTATCAACCATTGCTTTTGCTTCTTCGCTTCCTGCAATTACTTTATCATAACCGTTGCCTTTATTTAGTAACTGCCACTTAAGAGCTAACTCTTGAATATCTTTTATCGATGACTTTTGAGATTGATTTTGGTTATTTTCTAAAGCCTTTTTCAAAGTGTATTTTTTTGCACCACTTTCCGCGCCGGAGGAGCTGCCCCTCTCGGCAACTGACTTCTTATTGGTATTTATAACTTTATTTTGGTTGACAAGTTTCTTTTGAATCTCTTTCTGTAG
>CAMWSW010000030.1 GCA_947176975.1 uncultured Clostridia bacterium
ATTAAAAAGGAGCACTCTTACGACTGCTCCTCTTTATATTGTTAAGCATTTTTTTATTAGAGACTCTGATTAAGCGACACGAGCAAAATTGCGTAAGTGATTTTTGCGATAAGAAGGATACGCGTTGCGGTCGTAGCAGAGCTACGTCCGTGTTGCGTAGACAAACTTAACGCGTAAATCAATAGCAATGTTGCCGTGAGAACTTAAGAAGAGGCTCCTTTTATTTCAAAACTTCCAAAAGTCTCAACGCAACGCCCTTGTCGTTGATGTCGATTACTTTTACCTTTACTCTGTCGCCGATATTGACTACGTCCTCGACTTTCTCTACTCTTTCTTTCTTGAGCTTTGAAATGTGAATCATAGCGTCCTTACCGGGAGCAATCTCAACGAATGCGCCGAAGTTCATAATTCTGACAACTCTGCCCTCAAATTCTTCGTCTATTTCGGGATCGTTGGCAATAAGTTCAATAGTCTTCTTAGCCTTTGCGTTCATCTCTTCGTCGATACCCGATACGAGTACGTTACCGAAATCGTCAATATCAATCTTAACGCCAGTCTCGTCGATAATCTTGTTGATTACCTTACCGCCGCTGCCGATTACGTCTTTGATCTTGTTGGGATCTATGCTGAAAGATACGATCTTTGGAGCATACTTGGAAAGCGACGCCTTTGGAGCAGGCAAAACTTCGAGCATCTTGTCGAGAATAAAGAGTCTGCCCTTTCTTGCTTGAGCCAAAGCCTTACGCAATATCTCTTCGTTGATACCCTTGATTTTGATATCCATTTGAATTGCCGTGATACCGTCTACAGTACCTGCAACCTTGAAGTCCATATCGCCGAAGAAGTCTTCCAAGCCTTGAATATCCGTCAAGACGGAGATCTTAGACTTGTCCTCATTGCTGATAAGTCCCATTGCAACGCCCGCAACAGGTTTCTTGATTGGTACGCCTGCATCCATAAGAGCCAACGTAGATCCGCATACGGAAGCTTGTGAAGTCGAGCCGTTGGAAGAAATAACTTCGCTTACCGTACGAATTGCGTATGGGAAGGATTCAACCGACGGGAGCATTGGCTCCAAAGCTCTCTCTGCCAAAGCGCCGTGACCGATTTCTCTTCTGCCCGGGCTCTTGAGCGGTTTTGCCTCGCCAGTGCTGTACGGCGGCATATTGTAGTGGTGGATATATCTCTTGCATACTTCGTCGTCAAGACCTTCGAGCTTTTGAACTTCAGAAAGGCTACCGAGCGTACAAATCGTCATAACTTGAGTTTGACCTCTCGTGAATACGCCGCTGCCGTGAACTCTTGCCAAAACGCCGTGTTCGCACCAGATAGGTCTGATTTCTTCAAGACTTCTTCCGTCAGGTCTGATACCCTTGTCCAAAATCTTTGCTCTTACCTTTGCTTTCTTCATTGCGTACAAAGTCTCGGCAATATCTTTCTTTCCGTCCGGGAATTGCTCTGCAAAGTGAGCGAATACGTCTTCGTCGAGAGCGTCTTCTGCCTTGTCTCTGTCCTGTCTGTTGAAGTTGTCAAGCACTGCGTCCATCTTCTTGTCTGCGTATGCCTTGACAGCTTCTTCGATTTCGGCAGCGGGATGATAAAGATTTGGAACAATCTTTTCCTTGCCGATTTGCTTTTGAATATCTTCGATAAATGCGACAATCTTCTTGATTTCTTCGTGACCGAACAAGATTGCGCCGATCATCTCTTCTTCAGTGAGTTCGTTTGCGCCGGCTTCAACCATCAAAATTGCCTCTTTGGTTCCGCTCAAAGACAAGTGAAGTTTTGACTTCTCTCTTTGCTCGGTATTCGGGTTGATAATATACTGTCCGTCTACAAATCCTACGATTACAGAGCCCGTAGGTCCTGCAAATGGAATATCCGATATGCTCAAAGCGACGGAGCTTCCTATCATTGCGTATACTTCAGGCGGAAGATCGGGATCAACCGACAAAGCGGTAGCTACTACTGCAACGTCGTTGAAAAATCCCTTTGGGAACAACGGACGAAGCGGTCTGTCAATAAGTCTTGACGTCAAGATAGCCTTGTCGCTTGCTCTGCCCTCACGCTTTTTGAAGCCGCCGGGGATCTTGCCTACAGAATACATTTTTTCTTCATAATCTACTCCGAGAGGGAAAAAGTCAATTCCGTCTCTTGGAGTTTTTGCCATAGTCACGTTGACCATTACGGCAGTCTCTCCACATCTTACGATACAGCTGCCGTTGCTGAGACCGCAATATGCGCCCGTCTCAACGCTGACTTCTCTACCGCCGACTGTGGTTGTAAAAATCTTTCTATTTATCATCAAACTAACCTCCAATAATTAGTAATTTAATCAATAATTTGCAATTTTGCTTAAAAAACAGGGGTGTCAAATGACAACCCCATTTTTCTTACTTTCTAATGCCGAGTTTTGCAATCAATTCACGGTAGCGCTCGATGTCGGTATCTTTGAGGTACTTCAACATGCTTCTTCTCTTACCTACCATTTGCAACAAACCTCTTCTTGAGTGGAAGTCATTCTTGTGCTCTGCAAAGTGGTCGTTGAGTTGGAGAATTCTTTGCGTCAAAAGAGCAATTTGAACTTCCGGAGAACCCGTATCTCCCTCGTGCTTTGCAAAAGCGTTGATAACTTCTTGCTTTGTCATTTCCTTTACGTTGATTACTTCCATTTTTTAGCCTCCTTTCTGTGGAATAATAATTTAGCGATAGCCAAGTAAAACATCGGAGTCGTTGCTAAACCTAGCTATGTTACTACGTAGTATCCTTTTGAGATACAACGATATTGTATCACACTTTATTTTGCGTTGCAAGCATTTTTTGCACTATATTAAAATATTATTTATACATATTATATAGTTTATTCAAAGAATTTTTCTTTATCTTCGAGCATTTTATCGCGTCTTTGCAAATATACGTCCAAGCCCTTGGGATTTGCAAGACGCTCCAATCTGTCGCCGTCAAAGATTCTCTTAGATATCCCCCCTGCGCCGTTGGCGATAATGCTCGACACTTCTTCCATAATATGAATATTGTATATACAAGCCTTACCTTCTTTGCAATAACCTACGTTTTCGAGATTACCGCTCATATATTTTTGCTTATACATATAATAAGGCATATATCCCGCCTTTTCGAGAGCATTCTGAGCATAATTTACCATAGAATTTGCTAAATCAAAGGAAGAATTGTCATATCCGCCCACTTTTAGCGTCGAACCTTTCTTCAACGCAAGCGTATGTACCGTGATATTGTCAGGATTAAGCGCAATAGCGCAATCCACAGAATGGCGAAAATCCTCTTCACTTTCTTCGGGCAACATAGCTATCAAGTCCATATTGATATCAAAATCGTACTCTCTTGCCATTTTGTATACGTCGTAAATCTCTTCAATCTTGTGGCTTCTGCCTATCAAATCCAAAGTCTTTTGATTAAAAGTCTGCGGGTTGACGGAAATTCTCGTCACTCCGTACTTGCTCATTATATCCAACTTGGTCTTCGTAATCGTATCTGGTCTTCCCGCTTCCACCGTATACTCGTCGCAATCAAACTTGCTTTCTCTTATAATTCTCTCAAAATTAGCGTCGTCAAGAGAGGTAGGCGTACCTCCGCCAATATAAACGGACGACACTTTCAATCCCATTTTGTCTATAATCTTTTTAGTACACTTAAGTTCATCAATAAGTATATCGCAATACGGGGTAACGAATTGCTTCACTCTCTTCAACTCCGCCGATATAAACGAACAGTAACTACACCTTGACACGCATATAGGAATATTGACGAATACGTCCACTTCGTCACGCTTCACGTAATAAGCAAAATTTTGATTGGCGCAAATATTCTTTATGAGCTCAACTTTTTCCTCAGACACCTTAAGCTTGTCCAAAAAGTATGACTTAGCATTCATTCCCTTTGCCATACACTCATGATACAGCTTGGTCGGACGGATCCCCGTCAATGAACCGTATGGCAAAGTTTGTTCCGTCAGCTTGACAAGAAAATCATAGAGCGCTACCTTGCTGTGACGCTTAATTTGCGCGTTACGTTTTATCTCATAATACTCGCTATCTTTATCTACAAGAAACGCCTCATCAAGCGCAAATCTTCTTAAGTCTTTTGAATTATCGCACTTTATCAAACAATCAAACAGTTTATCTTCTATTTTTTGCAGCTCAAGAGTTAAAGCCTCGCCCTCATCGTCTAGCTCGATATACGGATAAAAAGCCCTCAAAACATCTCTATAATCATTGTCAAACTCTTGCTTATTGCAGGCAAATTTTATCTTCATTTTACACCCTAAAATATCTCATTATTGACTCGCTCATAGGCAAGCGTAGTACTAGGTCCGTGTCCGCACAACAATATGTAATCCCCTTGAATATCGCATAACTTTTTAATAGAATTTAAAAGAGTTGCAAAGTCTCCCCCTCTCAAATCGTACCTTCCATAGCTGTCTTTAAATACCGTATCTCCGCAAAAAATAACGTTGTCGCAAATATAGCATACCCCGCCTTGGGAGTGCCCGGGGGTATGTAATACCTTAATTATTTTGCCGCATAGCGCAATCTCATCGCCGTCCTCAACCGTTTCGTCGACGTCAAATCTCCTATATCTTCTGCCAAAATCAAGAGGATTATCTATAAAGTCAATATCCATTTTGTGCATATAAATTTTTGCGCCGTACTTTTCTTTTAGCAGAGCTACTCCGCCTATATGATCGAAATGCCCGTGAGTAAGCAATATCCCCTCCAACTTGAGACTGTTGCCGTCAATATAATCCGTCAGCTTGTTACTCTCGGTAGACGGATCTACTACAAAACACGTCTTATCTTCTTCATTCTCAACTATATAAGTATTATTGCTGAGTAATCCCAAAACAAAAGTAGTAATTTTCATATATACTTTTCTTTACTTCTCCAAAATCATCGTTATTGGTCCGTCGTTGGACATATCAATATGCATATGTTCCCCAAATACGCCAGTCGCAACCTTCCCGAGGCGTCTTCTGAACTCTTCTACGGTAAAATCATACAGCGGTTTTGCCGCGTCAAACTTCGCCGACTTGGAAAAGTCCGGGCGACGACCGCTAAAAGCATTGCCGTAAAGCGTAAAATTGGACACTACCATTACTTCTCCGCCCACGTCAAGCAAAGTCTTGTTGAGTTTGTTGTTTTCGTCCTTAAATATCCTCATACCTATTACTCTGTCGACTAAATACTTGCATACTTCCTGCGTGTCGCCCTCGGTATAGCCGACGAGTACCAGATATCCTTCTCCAATCTGGGATATTTCCTCTTCATTTACCGTCAATCTTGCATGATTGACTCGCTGTACGATTACTCTCATTGATTCTTTACGTTTTTAGACGCCCTCTTTATCTCTCTGATTCCTTTTATCGACTGCGAAATCTTGTCCATAAGTATGTTGAGCATATTTGTATTCTTTACTTCGACGGACACCTTTATCGTCGCAAGGTTATTTTTCTCCGTTTTTGCCGAAATACTCGTCATTGCCACTTTCATATTAGTAATAAGCGTAGCAATCTCTATGACAAGTCCAGTCCTGTCAAAAGCCGATATCACCAAATGCGCCACGAATTTCTCGTCTTCCGATATAGACCATTGAGTTTCGATTATTCTTTCCGGCTCAAAACCTTTACAGTTAGGACAATCAGTCCTGTGAATTACCACTCCGCCGTTGCGAGATATATATCCCAAGATTTCGTCTCCGGGAAGCGGCGAACAGCACTGTGAAAATCTATACTTCAATCCGTGTTGCCCTTTAATTACGACACCGCCGCTTTGCTTGCGCGAAGAAGTCTTTTTCGTCATTTGCTCCAAAGTCGTATTCTCTTGAACATGTTCCGACTTATAGAGCTCAACCAACTTATTTATGACTTGCAACGAAGTAAGTTCGCCGTAGCCGACAAGCGCAAGCACTTCTTCTTGAGTACTCAAGCCATATTTTTGGTGAATAAACTTATTCCAGCTCTCCGTGGCAAGCAAGTCGTTGAGCGAATATCCTCTGTGCTTTGCCTCTTTTTCCAAAATTTCGCGTCCGCGCTTTTCGTTTTCTTCCCTCATTTCCTTTTTGAAGAATGAGCGAATCTTACTCTTTGCGCTTGGTGTAATAACAAATTTAAGCCAATCTCTCGACGGACCTTTTGAAGTATTAGAAGTGATTACTTCAACCACGTCGCCATTGTTAAGTTTGGTACTAACAGGCATAATTCGGGAATTCACCTTAATACCGGTACACTTTTCGCCTACTTTGCTGTGTATTGCGAACGCAAAATCTACGCCTGTAGATCCGTTGGGCAAGTTGAATACGTCGCCTTTTGGCGTAAATACAAATACTTGGTCAGAATACAAGTCGACTTTGAGCATATCGAGATACTCTTGAGAGTCGCTTGCCTCGTCTTGCAATTGCATTACGTTGCGAATCCAAGCAAGTTTGTCGTCCTCAATCTTGGTCGTATCTATATTGTTGCCTTGCTTATACTTCCAATGCGCCGCGATACCGTATTCGGCAACCTTGTGCATTTCAAAGGTGCGAATTTGAATTTCAAACGGAGCGCCATAAGAAGTCAGCACGGTAGTATGCAAAGACTGATATAAGTTGGCTTTTGGCACGGATATATAGTCTTTGAATCTACCCGGAAGAGGTTTCCACTTGGTATGTATTGCGCCAAGCACGGCGTAACAATCCTTGACATTGTCGACTATCACGCGCAACGCAATCAAATCGTATATCTGTTCAAAAGGTTTTCCCTTATTAAGCTTTCTGTAGATGCTGTAAAAGTGCTTTGGTCTGCCGTTTACGTCGCCCTTTATGCCCAACTCGTCAAGCATAGCGTGCAGTTCGCCCGATATATGGTCTACTAGCTCTTGCCTTTCCAACTTGGTTTGCGCGACCCTTTCTGCGATAAAATAATAGCTGTCAGGATATAAATATCTCAAACACAAGTCTTCAAGTTCGCCTTTTACGCTCGATATACCGAGACGAGCGGCTATTGGCGCATATATATCCAAAGTCTCCTGCGCAATTCTCTTTTGTCCTTCTTCGTCCTTAAATGACAAAGTACGCATATTGTGCAATCTGTCGGCAAGCTTGATAATAATCACTCTGATATCGTTGCTCATCGCCATAAACATACGGCGCAAGTTTTCCGCTTGCTCTTCAAGTTTTGACTTAAAATTGAGTTTGCCGAGCTTGGTTACGCCTTGAACGAGCGATAACACCACAGGTCCAAACATTTGACTGATATCGTCAGCCGTATAATCAGTATCTTCTATTACGTCGTGCAACAACGCCGCAACTACAGTATCGCAATCAAGTCCCAAATCAATGAGAATTTCCGCAACGGCGTTGGGATGAATAAAATATTCTTCCCCCGACTGTCTTTTTTGTCCTGCATGCGCTGTTTTGGCGAAATGATACGCTTTGATTATCTTTTCCGCATGCGAATCATTGTAATTTTCTTGAACTTTGTTGATGAATTTAATTTTCTGTTCTTCCACTTGCGTCCTCTGAAAACTTTTATACTTATATTATATATTACAAGCACGTTTCTGTCAATATACTTACCCGACGGCAACCTCAAAACAACGTATCAATTAAAAAAAATATTACGATTCCTGTATCTTACGATACAATACGCTCTCGGCAAGTTTTCTCTTTACGGTAGAATCTATGGCAAACTTTCCGCTTATATTGAGAATTCCCAATTCGGCAAGCACCACTGCAGACAACACGACCTCTTCATATCCTGCGTTGATATATTTGCAAAGCGCGCTATAAAGCTCCGAAATTCCATAAATTTCTTTGTCGGTAAGCAACTTCTTAATTGCAATAAATATCTCTCCCAAGCGTTGATAAGACGGTAAAAACTCTTTTACTTTGCACAGCACGCTGTCATTGTCAAGTTGATACAACTTGCACGTCTTGCCAAGCGTCTTTTGAAAAATTCCGCCGTCCAAAGGCTTGTCCAATAATATTACGTTTTTATAATATCCCAACTCCTTCAAAGACGTTGGGCAGAAAATCAATTTCGTGACGGGAGTCAAATTCCCACTTACTCTGTTTTGAGTGAGTAT
Source organism: uncultured Clostridia bacterium (assembly GCA_947176975.1). Lineage (GTDB taxonomy): Bacteria > Bacillota > Clostridia > Christensenellales > UBA3700 > RACS-045. Next base: position 8,100 of record CAMWSW010000030.1, read on the forward strand.
ATCCCCGTATTTTTCATTATACTTTGACAGAAAGTCTTTATACGTCTGTATATCATAGGCTATATAGCAGGTGGAATATTTACCTCCAAGATTCAAAGCGCTGTCGCAATCAATTGCGGCGATATCGCTTCCATCCATTGCAATTCCCGTCATCAGATACGCTCCGTAATCGCCTTGTTCCTCAACTTTATCACATATGATTGCGCTTACTTTGCCTTGCGCGTATACTCGGTTTTTAAAATTGGTAAGCGTCAACGTATAATATAATTGTTTCTGCGTTGCGCTTGCAAGCAATTGCTTATACTTCAATCCACCGAATATCACCAATTCTTTGTCAGGTCTTTTGCTGACGACGTGGGAAGTATTTCCCATTTGCATAAACTCGCTGTCTTCAACGACCTCTTTGAATTTAATTCCCGGATTACCTTCGCCGAAGGGTTCAAGCATCTTAAGTCCTCTTGCCATATCCAACGGACTGTCCACTTCTGCCATATCGACGTCATATCTCACTTTGGGAATAAAATAATTCATATCAAAGTCTTTTGCGATACACTCGTTGAATTTATCGGCAAAGGCTTGCAAATTCTTGCCGTCCATAGACATTCCGCACGCCATAGTATGTCCGCCGAATTTAATAAGCAAATCTTCGCACATAGCTACGTACTTGCGTATATCAATTCCTTTGACGCTTCTACCGCTACCTTTGTATACGTCTCCGCTCTTTGTCAACAAGATAGTAGGTCTTTTAAAGGTCTCTGTAATTCTCGACGCTACGATACCCAAAATTCCGTCGTCCCAATAGGCGTTATAGAGCACTATTGCAGGCTTATTTTCAAAATCGTACGTCTTGAGAATATCAAAGCACGCGTCTGCAAGATCGTTGGTGAGTTCCATTCTCTTTGCATTTGATTCATTGAGTTGTTTAACAATGCTGTCAAGCAAAAAATTATCCTCGGAGCAAAATAAGTCAAGCACTGCGTTGGCATCGCTCAATCTACCCAGCGAATTTATCCTTGGCGCAATCTTGAATCCAACGTCGTAAGACGTGACTTCGCCGTCTACGCAAGTAGCAATGAGTTTTTTGAGTCCTCGTCTGACGTTCAAAGAATTGATATGTTTGAGTCCTGCTTGCGCAATGATTCTATTATCTCCCACAAGCGGCACTACGTCTGCAATAGTGGCGATAGCCGCTATATCGAGATATTTATCTCTCTCTTTCTTTCCGCCCAAGCCCTCAACTATTCGCAATGCTACACC
>CAMWSW010000031.1 GCA_947176975.1 uncultured Clostridia bacterium
GGTAGAGAGCGTCGAATACGGCAATGACGTGACCTTGACGGTTGCAATACCCGAGAGCGATTCCAAAGACTTTGTCGCAAAAGTCGTGGATATTACGCTCGACAAGGCAAAGATAGAGAAAATCAAATGCGGCTACGTTGCGTTTGAAATCAATAATTAAAAGAAAATAAATTTTGTCATTTCGATCGTGGCGGATGAGACCTTTCGACTACGCTCAAGGTGACGAATAAATATGAGGTGAAAATATGAAAATCACGTTGACAAAACAACCTAAGCAAAAACCCGATTCATCAAAGCTTGGCTTCGGCAAATATTTTACCGATCATATGCTCGTAATGGACTATGAGGACGGAGCTTGGAAAGAGCCCGAAATCGTACCGTACGCGCCTTTTGCTATTGCTCCCGCAACCAATATTTTGCACTACGCGCAAGGTATTTTCGAGGGCGCAAAAGCTTATAAGACCAAAGAAGGCAAGATTACGGTATTCAGAATTGACGACAACTTCACGCGTATGAACAAGTCGGCAACGCGTTTGTGTATGCCAAATTTCGACGCAAAAGTAGTCAAAGCCGCTCTCTTTGAACTCATCAAGTTGGAAAAGGATTGGATACCTACCGAGCCGGGTACTGCGCTTTATATCAGACCTACGCTCATCGCCAACGAAGAGGTATTGGGAGTACATGCAAGCAAAAAATATAAGTTCTTTATCATTCTTTCGCCCGTTGGCTCATACTATGCGCACGGACTTCAACCCACAAAGATACTCGTCGAGGAAAATCTCGTCAGGGCATCTATCGGCGGTACGGGCGAAGCAAAGTGTATGGGTAACTATGCTGCGTCGCTTATGGGCGGCGAGATAGCAAATTCCAAGGGCTACGATCAGGCTCTTTGGCTTGATTCTTCCGAGCATAAGTACGTAGAAGAAGTAGGATCTATGAATATGTTCTTCGTCATCGGAGACGAAGTCGTTACGCCTGCGCTCGTAGGTAGTATTCTCGACGGTATCACCAGAAGGTCTTGCATACAGGTTCTCAAGAAGTACGGATATAAGATAAGCGAAAGAAGAATTTCAATGGACGAAATCGTCGACGCTTACAACAACGGTATGCTCAAAGAGAGCTTCGGCTCGGGTACTGCAGCCGTTATTTCTCCTGTTGGCACGATTTCCTACAAGGGCAAAGATATGCTCATCAACGGCGGAAAAATGGGTGAGATCACTTCTTTCCTTTACGACAAGATTACGGGTATTCAGTCGGAGCGTTATGCAGACGAGTTTGGCTGGGTAACTGAAATTAAGTAATTTTATTTTTTGTCTATCTCTCTTCTCGCCGAACGAGAAAAGAGTATGGGTTTAAATTCAATAATAAATAAAGAGCATATCACATGATATGCTCTTTTAGTTTATCAATTTTCTAATTTTACTCTTCTTCTTTGAGTTCGTTGTCGTTGGGTTCTGCTTTTTCAGTTGCCAAGAATATCAAAGCTACCATACCTGCGCCAACGTGCGTGCCGATGACCGGACCTACGTCGACTATTGCGGTATTCTTAAATCCATACTTATCTACGAGAGCTTTCTCGAGCATAACTGCTTCGTCGTAAGCGTCGGCGTGCATTACCGCTACGAGCTTTTGCTCTTCGACCGGCATCATGCGCTTGTCAAAATACTCAAGCATGGTTTTCATTGCCTTTTTGTGGGATATCTGCTTGCTTATTGCTACCAATTTGCCGAGCTTGTTGATATAGAGTATGGGTTTGATTTGCAAAGCGTCGCCAAGGAAAGCTTGAGTCTTGCTTGCTCTTCCCGTGCGATAAAGGTGTTTCATATCGTCGATAGTGAAGTATCCCGCTGTGTGCAAAGACAGTTCTTCGGCATACTCGACGAGCTCGTCGTAACTTGCTCCGCTTTGGAGTTTTTGGTCGACGTACCATACGAGCAAGCCTTGTACGAATGCCGCAGAACGGGATTCCACTATAGTAATTTTTCTGTCGGGGTACTCCTCTCTGAGTTCTTTTGCCGCCATACACATTTGGTCGTACGTTCCGCTCAACGCCTTGGTGAAACCGATATGAATGATATCGTATCCTTTATCGAGTATAGGTTTGAAATGTTCTTTTGCCTGATACGCGGTGATCATAGTCGTTTGGGGCAAGTCTTCTTTTGACTTTGCCTTGCGGCAGGTGTCGTAAAACTCTTTTGGAGACAACTTCGTCGTATTTCCGTCGTAAGCGACGCCACCCAAGGTGTAGCCCATAGGGAAGATTGTTATGTTTTCGGTAAGAAGGCTATCTGGGTAGTCGCTCGTAGCCTCCGCAGTGATCATTATTTTCATTTTTTTGCTCCTTTTGCATCAACGCATTTGAGATTTATTGTATTGATTATATATTTAATTTGCATTTTTGTCAACAACTGACGCGCTTAGTTGAACATATTGTAATAATATCTATTTAATATAAATATAATACTTACAGGGGCAATTATATTAACGCAAGGGTATATTTACGACAAAAAATGCTAATATACGGCGGCAAATTAAAAATTATGTAAAATTTACTTGCAATAAATACTCAAAGGGTTTATTATATATGTAGTAAAATTTTTTAAATTAGGAGATTTGGAAAAATTATGAAGAAAAAGATTTTTATCTCATCCGTAGTAGTCATAATGATTTTGTCAATGTCACTTATGATTTTTGCGGGTTGTAAGCCGAAGTATGACAAACTCAACGAAAACTTTGCTATTCCGACTGCCGAAATCGGCGCAGACGGAAATACTCTTTCCGCAGATATGGTTGAGGGAGGTATCAAAGCAATAAACAAAGATATGTCAGCTTTTGCAATGTTGCAAGTAGGTATGGAGAATTTCTACAACGCTCAATATGCAACTATCGAATACAACGGCGGCGTATTTATGACGCTTGCAAACGTTCTTCAAGTTGAGCAAGTAGTTCAATCCACCAAGATAAGAAACGGCGTTGGCGACGCAGCAGGTAATAATGCTAATGGCGCAACTTATTTTGCAGACAACAAGTCGCACTCTACTTTTGCAAAGATTTATGAGAAGTTCATCATTGAACCAGATAAGTGGACCAGAAAGGCAGGAACCGACGGTATAAGTTATAAGAAGCCTAGCAACAAGAACGGTCGTCTCGGTTCTTGGTCAGTTAAAGAGTGGGCAGCTCCTACGTCTTATGACAACTTGGCAGCATTGGTTACCGCCAACAGCAACAATCCTACCATCCTTTGGATGTACGACTTGAGAGAAGAATTTGTCGAAGACAGTGTTGGACCTAAATATGACGCTGAAGAAAAGTCTTACAAGTTCGGATTCAAGTTCAAGCCTACGGAGTCTACCGAAGAGTATCGCAAAGTTATGCTTACCCAACTTGAGACCAACGCAGGTATGCCTATCGACGGACTTGAATTCAAGCAATTGATGCTCGAAGTTGTATTGTGGGAAAACGGTATGATCAGAGCTATCAACGTAAGCGAAATATATCATATGAAGATGTATTTGGGCAAGACTCCTATTGACAGTGACGTAAAACTTACTGCTACGCAGTTGTTCTCTTACAATCCTGACGAAGAAGGATATAAGATTCAAGATCATATCGACGCATTCTAATATCTTAAACGATTGCAAAATTAAGGAAGAGCAGACGCTCTTCCTTTTTTGTTTATAATGCGGTATATTGATTTTTTGGTACTAATATATTATTATATATTGATTTTATTAAACTACGGTAAAAAGAAAAGCAATAAAATGACAAATTATATTGCAAAAGTAATTATTATATTGTACAATGTAAATAAGTTATTGTATGGGACAGAGGATATTTATGCTAGGAGAAAAAAAGAATAATATCATATCAATAATAATTCACAGCGTCGTAGCGGCTGCGTTGCTTGGCGTGCTGATTTTGCTTTGCTTTAAAAATTCTGCGGGAGAGTACTTTGACCTTGCTATCGACAAGGCTTTATCCAAGTCGATAAACGGCAATTGGGCGAAGACGGCTTTTGCATTTTTGTTCTCGATAATAGCTGAGTATCCCGCATACTTTATCTTACCTATATTTGCAGTCATGCTTTTCTATAGCGACGATTTGGTGGCTTTGAAGTGGCGTAAGGTCTTCAAAGTGGCAATGGCAGGATTGAGCATTATAGGATGGGTAATTCTTTGCTTTAAGAGCGAAGCCGCCGATATGATACAGGCAAAGGGATTTGACGGAATGAAGTTCTATGCTTTGATGGGAATTTTGGCTCTTTGCGCGGCGGGACTTGGATTGTATCTTGGCAAGTTTATACCCAAGAAGACGAGATATATTCTCTTCAAGTTTGCGATATTTGCAATATGCTATTTGCTCGTTGCGCTTGCCGTAAACCAAGCTGTCAAGACAGTGTGGCACAGAATGAGATTCAGAGATATGCTCAAAGAAAACAATTTGGGACACGACGGATTTTCTTATTTCACGCCTTGGTACACGCCTGATATTGCAAGGATAGAACTCAATCCCGATTATCATTATTCGTCTTTCCCGTCGGGACACACGAGTTCGGCTACGCACATATTCTTGCTTTGCACGCTTTACAGAATATTGCCGAGTTGGCGTGAGAAAAAGTGGCTCAAATATACGCTTTACGGAGTATGTTCGGCATTCGTGCTGTTGACGGCAATATCGCGTATATGCGACGACGCGCATTTCCTCTCCGACGTAATATGGGGATTTGCGATATCTTATACGATATACAAGGTATTGGATAAGTTGTTTTTCAGAAACGGCAATAATTTTGCAGTAGCGGAAGAGGCGCTTGCAAATCTGCAAAGCCAAGAAAATAAAGAGGCTCAAAGGCAGGAATAATGGCAAAATTCGATAAATCAATGTTTGCCTATCTTCAAGACGAGACGCAAAGATTGCCGGACACCAACAAGGTTTGGGATTTCTTCGGCGCGTCGATAGGGATAGGAAAGTTTAAAGATACCGTCAAGAGCTTTGGCGGTTATCTTCAATCTTTGGGTATTGGCAAGGGAGACAACGTAGTGTTGTGTCTTGGCAATATCCCCAACGCTATCGTGAGTTTTTATGCCATAAATTCCATTGGAGCTATTGCCAATCTCGTGCATCCTCTTATCCCCGGCGAGGGACTTGAGAAGATGGCAAAGGAGATGGACAGCAAGGCTTTTATATTATTTGACGAATTTTTCTATAAATACGGATTTTTGAATGACAGCGACAAGCCCGTAATACTATGCAGCGCGAGCGACTTTTTGCCCAAGGCGTTTAAGATACCTTACAATGCCTATAGGTACGGCAAGGTCAAGAATATCAAATACGATGACCGTATCGTCAGATTTAAAGATACTTTGAATAAATTTCAAGCAAAGGACGTGGAGATAAAGGGCGACGATGTCGCCATATATATGCACAGCGGAGGTACGACTGGCGTATCCAAGACGGTAATGCTTTCCAACGATTCTTTCAATCATTTGGCTGACAATGCAATAGACCTCATAGGCGGAGGCGTGGACGACAAGGACGGTATGCTTATGGTGTTGCCGCTGTTCCACAACTTCGGTCTAGGCATATGTATGCACACCGTGCTTTGCGGCGGCGGACAAGCTGTGATGATGCCCAAATTCAATCCAAAAGGCGCTTGCAGGCTCATTAAGCGAGCAAGAGTGACTTATATCGCAGGAGTGCCGAGTATGTATTCCAAGATGCTTGCTTGCGGCAAATTTAAGGGCAAAATGCTCAAAAAGATTAAGAATTGCTATTGCGGAGGCGAGAAGATTTCGACGGAACTCAAAAAGACCTTTGAAGACACTATGGCGCAAAACGGCAATCCTATCAAGCTGTGCGCGGGCTACGGACTGACTGAAGGCGGTATCTGCTGTGTAAACACGATGGATATTCACAAGGACAATTCTACGCTCGGCAAACCTATAAAGAACAACTATTTTGCTATCATTGACGATGAAAATAACTTCTTAAAACCCAACGAGCGCGGTATGATCGTGCTCACTTGCAACACTATGATGACGGGATATTACAATTCTCCCGACCTCAATAAAGAAGTCTTTTTTGAAGACGGCGAAGGACGCAAGTGGCTTAAGACTGGCGATATAGGATATATGGACGACGAGGGGTACGTCTATTTTGTCGACAGAATTAAGAGAATGATTAAGATAAGCGGAATCAATATCTATCCCCAAGAGATAGAAGATTGCGTCAATGCTTTTGACGGAGTGTTGCGCTCTTGCGTAATACCTTATCAAGAGAACGGCAAGAACTTTCTTAAACTGTATATCGTACCGGAAGACGGCGTAGTTTGCGACGATGGCTTTATTGCCTTGTTAAGAGAATATATCGGCAATAACTTGCTCAAATATAATATGCCAAAGGTAATCGAGTGTGTGGAATCTTTGCCTCTCACGCAAATTGGCAAAGTTGACTTTAAGAAATTGCAGGCAAGTTTAGAAAAAAGTAATTAGTCTAGGTATTTTAGCTGTTTTTTCATATTTTTGACTAGCGGATTCATTATGAAACTGACAAGTTCGCCTGATTTAATATAGCAATATACTTCGTTCCAAAGACCGTAAAATGCGCATTTAATGTCGCAGTTTTTGCTTGCGCCATACTTTTGGATATAAGTCTTACGTAATTTAAATCTTTTGCCAAGTAAATTGTCGAATTGGAATAAGTCGTATTCTCTGTCTGCGTAAGCAGAATTTAGCGGGTCTATAAAACCGCTTATCTCAAAATTTTTGTCGACCATAATATTGGCAAGATTTAAATCTCCGTGTATTAGGCATGCCTCATTTACTTCCTCGGAGAATATTACGTCAAATTTACTCCAAGCTTCTTGCATTACGTCGACGATTTTTCTCGAAAGTTCGCTCGATTTGCTCATCTCTTGAGCTTTGTCCATTACAGCCCCGGCAAAGGGCTTGTAGTAGTCCAACCAGTTGTCGCAGTCTGGACAAAGCGTGTCGCCGAATTTCTCGCTCGTATGGGTATGAACTTCATGTAGCGCGGTAGTTACTTTATCGGCAAAGGCTTGCTTCTTGCGTTTGCTTATAAAAAAGTCGAAAAGTGACGAAGCAAAGGCGCTTTCGCCGTCAATTTTGTCCATTGCATAACAGTCTACGGGGATAGTTTCGTCGGATTTTCGCACAAACAATACCTTTGGAAACTTTATCGCTGAGCTGTCATACAACAACTTCAAGTCAAATACTTCTTTTTCAAGCATATCGTTTGCGCGCAAGAATTTGACTACGATTTGTTCTTTATTCTCAAATTCCACGCCAAAAGCCATGCCGAAAGAGCCTCCGCCAAGATATTTGACGTTGATTGCAGTCTTTTTCATTTTCTCGGTTACCGCTTGCTTGGCGTATTCAACAGCCTTGTCTTTCTCCAGCGGAATTGCCTTAATTCTTTCGACTTGTATCATAAGTATCTCCTTAACCTGTAGATACTTATATTATACCATAGATAGCGTCATTTGTCTATATCAAATAAATTGATGGCTATGCGACGTCGTCACTGCGTATTGATAGGCTATCTTGCTGACGTAATCGACTATCTTTGAGTTGTTGTTGCGGTCGTAAACGTACATTTTCTTATCGAAATCCGACAATTGGTCAAGCTTTTTGAGCAAGTTTTGCTTGCTCAAGTCTTTTTCCTCAAGCATTAGCGCATATCCATTTTGAGTGAGATAACGGGCGTTGAGGACTTGATCGCCTCTTGACGACTTGTTTGCCAAGGGAATATAGAGAGCTTTTTTGTTGAGCGCGTTGATTTCGGTAGACGCGCCGGCTCCGCAACGCGATACTATCAAATCGCTTGCCGAGATATAATCTTGAATATCGTCGGTATATTTGATTTGTACATAGTTCTTGTGTTCGATAGATTCCATAGTGTTGCCGCATATATGGATAACCTGATATTTTCTGCACAGCTCGTCAAGAGAGTTGTAAATCACTTCGTTGATTGCCTTCGCGCCCAAAGATCCGCCCATTATCAAAAGTACGGGGGTGTAATGATTGAGTCCGTATCTGTCAAAGATATTTTGCGGGTGAGTGTCAAAGAAGTCCTTGCGAATGGGATTGGCGAAGACTTTAGTCACTTGCTTGTTGCAAGTGCCGTCAAAACAAGTTATGATACCTTTTGCAAAACGGCTGTTGAGCTTGTTGGCAAGACCCAAAGAATAATCCGACTCGTGGCATACAGTGGGTATAGAAAGCGACTTGGCGGCGTAGACGACAGGCATAGCCACGTATCCGCCTTTGGAAAATACCACGTCGACGTTGTGGTCCAAAAGTATCTTCTTTGCTTCTTTAATATATTTGGGAAGTTTTAACGGTATCGAAAGGTTTTTGCTGAACTTGCTTCTATCTAACTTGATGCAGTCGCAATGATAGAAGGGGACGTTGAACTTTTTGCAAATGTCGTATTCCATTTTATCTTTGTTGCCTATATAGATAACTTTGTCAAAATGTTTATATAGATCGTCAAGCAATGCCATATTCGGCATGACGTGTCCGGCAGTGCCTCCGCCCGTAAGAGCAATATTCATAATTGTGCCTCCAAAATTTTATCTTGGTTAGTGTTTGCGTTATAGCAAAATTTATTTGCTAATATACGATATGTTTTTTTTGTCAAATGGGTGAGGTGGATAAATTTCGTCGCTACTTAATGGAGTTGGGGCGCTGATAAAATAATAAAATACGCGGAGAATAAGCAAATTGAACAATGTTCAAATGCAAAATTATTTAAAATTTTTAAGGTTTCTTTATGTTTGGAGCGCCTTTTGAGAAGCGGAAAAGAGGGAATATAGCAACAAAAAATTTGTTGTGAAAATGCGGAAATTTAAAGAAAAAGCACATTTGGCAGAGAAATTGCATTGTGACTTAATCTAGCATAGAGGAATGTATTTTTACAGGTTTTCTAATCATTGATTATAACTGAAC
>CAMWSW010000032.1 GCA_947176975.1 uncultured Clostridia bacterium
AAGTAATGCAATTTACAGAAAATAAAAGCGTCTTGCCGCAGCAAAACGCTTTTAATTTACATATTTTTGAGATAATATACTTCATCATCGTTGAGGTATCTGTAACCGCCTCTCGGCAATCCGCCGAGTCTCAATTCGCCCACCGCAATTCTTTTGAGGAATTTGACTTCCCTCTCGACTGCTTCAAACATTTTTCTTATTTGACGGTTTTTACCTTCGGTAATCGTCACTTGCAATTTAGATTCGCCGTCTTTATATTCAAGCAATTTTACCTTACATCTCTTTGTCTTTTCACCGTCTACCATTACGCCTTTTCTCAATTGAGCAAGTTTATGCTCGGGCATTTCTCCGTCGACTTTGACAAGATACGTCTTGGGTATCTCATAACTTGGATGCGTAAGTTTATACGCAAGATCGCCGTCGTTGGTCATGATAAGCATACCTTCGGTATCATAGTCCAATCTTCCCACTGGTATGAGATGCGGAATATTGAGGTCTTGCAAATAATCGTATATAGTCTTTCTGCCCTTTTCGTCGCTTACAGTCGTAATACAACCCTTTGGCTTATAAAATAGAACGTAAGCGTAATCATTTACAGGCTTGACAATCTTATCGTCGACCATTACGGTATCGTTTTTTTCATTTATTGAAGAACCGAGTTCTTTGACAACTTTGCCGTTGACCTTAACTCTGCCTTCTTCAATTAACTTGTCTGCACCACGCCGTGACGCCGCTCCCGTCGAGGCTAAATATTTGTTTAATCTCTCCATTTTCTACGCTTACACGCAATTCTCCCGTATAAGCGGATAATTTGCGCAAAACTCCTATATCGTCAATTTCTTCCATATTAACAATATTTGCGCTAAAAAGCAAACGATTATCGTTATAAAACTGCATTTTTCCTATTACAGAACCTGCATTTAAAGGAGCTTGCAAGTCGTTTTCAATCTCGAAATAGCACTTTATTCCCATTATTTCGCCTTCTTTGAGAGGTAAAACAAGGTCTTTTTGCAGCGCTAAATTGTAATTATTTCCCTCAATATTTAGCGTTTCTAGTACATCTCCTTCTTTTCCTATTGAAACGGGCGAATAATTTGCAAAAGCTTTGTCAAAATTAAGCGCGCTAGCGTTATAATGGTCGTATACGTTGAGCACTACGCATACCAACTGCATGCCGTTACGCTCTGCCGAAGTGACTAAACAACGCCCCGAATCCTTAGTAAAGCCGGTTTTTATGCCGTTTGCTCCGTCGTATAGATTGAGCATCTTATTTTTGTTGGCAAAATAATAGGTCGGATGGCTTGAATTAGCCTGTACCGTATACATTTTGCATCCTACAATCTCTTTGAATGTGTCGTTTTGCATAGCAACTGCGGAGATTATCGCAAGATCATACGCCGAAGTATAGTGATTTTCAGAGTGAAGACCGTGAGGATTTTCAAAATTAGTATTTTCAAGTCCCAACTCTTTTACTTTAGCGTTCATCAATTCGACGAATTTCTCCACATCTCCGCTAGTCGCTATCGCCAAAGCCGTCGCGGCGTCATTACCGCTCCTCAACATAAGTCCGTAAAGCAAGTCCCGAATTGTCCATATTTCACCACTCTTCAAATATATCGACGAACCTTCTACGCCTACCGCCTCGTTAGGAATAGCAAACTCTTTGCTCAAGTCGCAGTTTTCTATGACGACGAGCGCAGTCATAATCTTCGTCGTACTTGCCATCTCCAATCTCACGTCCTTATTCTGTTCAATAAGCACACGCTTAGTAGATGCTTCGACCACAGCCATTGAAGACGACTTATTGACGTATGACACTTCCTTGTTTTGCTCGCCATTATTTTGACTTTCAAGATAAAAATCTCTGTCGCCGAACGCACTATTTTGAGCATTTGAGTATAAAGAGTCAGAAGTCGACACGTAATTATCATTGGTTATATAAAAAGCATTTGCAAAACTAAATATTATATAATTTGTCAAAATAATAGCGCTAATTATAAATATAATTTTAAAAACACTTTTAATTGAGAAGTATTTGCCCATCATTTTTTATCCTTTACTAGATTTACCGTTGCAGAAATCAAGTCTTTCCACTTGTCCGAATTGCTTTTTTCATCCACTTTTACAAGCATTGGCTGATTGTCATAGAATACCAAAAATCCCATTGGCGACATTGATATTCCTCCACCACCTCCGCCCGCATAAGGCTGAAGTTTGTCACTTTTCACAGGTTGTCCTTCTTTGGTTTGACCGCCGCCTCCTCCGCTTACGAAACCTACAGATACCTTTGTCAAAGGTATTGCCATAGTCTTTTCATCAAGGTAGATAGGCTTAAATACCATATCTTCGCTTTTGACGATCCCCCTCAAATTATCCAACGTGGTATTCATAATTTCTTGCAAAGAATTGTCAATATTGTCCATATAAATTTCTCCTTAAATTTTATTCAAGAATATTATGCGTATTTAAATTAAAAATATTTTATCTTGCCACTTGATATTTTTTCTTAATAATCATTGCGTAAAGCGCATACAATGCAATCTTTATCAGAGCGAAATTCAACACACATTCCGCATCTACTCCATTGAATTTCAAATCACCGCTCACGTTTTGAAGCTGAAAATCTTGCAATTTTACTTTTTCACTGCTTATTGCAAGCAAAGTATTAGTCATAAGCATGACGCAGCCGTCAAACAACGCTCTATTCTTTATCTCCTCAAATTCCGCCGAATAGTTTACGCTAAGTCGCTTTACTCTAATATCCGGCAATTTGCTCAATAGTTGCGATATATAAGCGCCCGTCTTTAGTTTTTTCTTCTTTTTGCGCTTATTTTTAGTATCATCGGCCTCATCTTCCTTGTTTTTAATAGTTTTCAACTGTTTTTTATTGATCTGATAGTAAAATAATCCTTCACAAACGAACAACTTGATACAAAACACTTCAACCCAATCAAATATAAAACATTTCAAGCACACGCTCATATTATTTGAATCCAAACGAAATACAAATCTAATGCCGTATGCAATAACAATCATCAAGCAATAAATCAACAAAATAAATGTGAAAATCAAATTTAACCACCACATAACATTATTTTGCGCATAAGAGTTAAATTTATTTAGCATAAAAAAGATACGGCCATTTAAGCCGCATCAATTAAGTTCATAAGTTAAAAATCATGTCACAATGTCGTCGTTATCTTCTTCAGTAGGCTCTGAATTATCATCAACGTCGCTTGCAACCTCTCTTTCCACGTATTCTTCACCGTTTCCTTGCACAGTCTGCAATTCTTCGCCTTGTAAGAATTCGGGAATCTCGTTCATATCTATCATCTCATTGAGTTCTTCGTCGTTCTCATCCTCAAACTTATCGCCAATGACACGTTCTCTATACAATCCTTCAGTCTGTATATTGTAGTTGCTGAACTCAACCAAACGACGCATTATATCGTCATAATCAGGCAATTCATCCAAGCTTTTCAATTGGAATTTCTTCAAAAATTCGTCTGTAGTACCATACAATATAGGTTTACCGGGCGCATCTTTATATCCGCAAGTCTTTATCATATCCACTTTGAGCAATACGCCCAACGCGTAATCTGCGCTTGCTGAACCTCTTGAGTCCTCGATTTCCGATCTTGTGATAGGTTGACGGTAAGCGATGATCGAAAGCACCTCAAGCACTACCTTAGACAGCTCTTTTTCTCTGACAGGTCTCAACATATCGCTTACAATCTCGCCATATTTACTATTTGACGAAAATTGCAACTTATCGTTGAATATTTCCAATACGATACCGCAATCTCCGCTGTATTTTTCCGCAAGTTTATCAATTACGGCATTCAATTCTTTACGGCTGACGTCATCGGGGAGACCGTTGAGTATTTCGCTTCTCTTTAATGGCACTCCGGCTGAAAACAATATAGCCTCGACCGTCTCAAATAAGTTTTCCATATCAATAAGTTTCCTCCGTTTGTTTCAGTTGTTGCAAATCCAAGTTTTCTTGATCCACATTTTCATTGAGCATTATAAGGATATCGTCTGCAAAATTCTTTTGCATTACGGTAACGATTTGCTTTTTCATCAATTCAAGCAATGCTTGGAAAGTCGTAATGACTTCGCTCTTCGTTATGTCTTCTTCAAATAATTTATTGAATACCACAGATTTTTTCTCGATTACCACTTTTGATATGTATTCAATCTTATCCGCTACGGTAAATCTATCCTTTTGAATCTTTTTTACCGCTTGACGCTGTTCTTTTTCCGTCATCTTCAACAGCAACTTACCGTATGCTTCAATCAATTTATCAAAAGAAAAGTCGTTGACTACGATTATAGCGTCTGCATTTGTGAACTTAGGTCTGCGGTAAAATTTATTGAGAGTTTCCATTTCCTTAAGTTTGAGCGACTGTGTCTTAAACATCTCAAACATCAAAAGTTTGCGTCTCAATTCTTCTTCCGGATCAATTCCGCTATCGTCAAACTCATCATCAAAATACTCTTCAATAACCGGCAAGCACGCTCTCGACTTGATTTCCAGCAGCGTTGCCGCAATTACGATATATTCGCTGGCCTCTTCCATATCAAGTTTTTCCACTTGCTCCATATGGCGTATGTACGTATCTGTTATCTGCGCCAATGGAAAAGTCTTGATATCGTATCTACCGTCACGAATGATGAGTTCATACAACAGTTCGATAGGACCGCTGAAATCGTTGATATTGAGTATTACATTATTCGCCGGATGGCTTTTTTCATAAAAGTTTGCCATATCTCACCCCAATAACGACCCCCGAGAAAGTCCGAATATTGCCGTAAATACCCAATCGAGGCATTTGCGGACAAGACGAATTATATTTGATAATACGTCTAATTGCGGTATAAATCTTCCCAATACGAAGCAAATGAGCAAGAATGCAATCATTACTTGCGCGCCGTGCTTATACATAAAGTTGACGTACTTATTGTCTGGCTTAGACAAAGTCTCAACGACTCTAAAGCCGTCCAACGGGTATATCGGCAACAAGTTGAATACCATCAATGCAACGTTGAAAGCTACGGATAATTGGAAAAGATAATACAAGAACATTACAAGGTATGACCAACCGCTGTCCACGTTGATATATCCGCCTGTAATCTTCATTAGTATTGCAAGACAAAGCGAACTTAATATCGCCAAAATAAGGTTGTACGTCACGCCTGCAAGCGCCGTCAAGACCATACCTTTTTTATAGCTTTTAAAGTTGCGAGGATCGATAGGCACAGGCTTTGCCCAACCAAAACCGACAAGCAACATCATTCCAAGTCCTATTAAATCAAAGTGCTTTACAGGATTTGGCGAAAGTCTACCCAAAAATTTTGCTGTCTTATCTCCGTTCCAAAGCGCAACGAAACCGTGCGAAAGCTCGTGCCCTATAATGGCGACAAGCATTGCAATCAAATATGCAAATACGCACAATACCGCCATGCCGAAGCCAAGCGATTTGACAATACTGTCTCCTATAATCATTTGGATAAACGATACCATTGCCTCTCCCGTCAACAGCCATATACACACTATACGCCGTTGAACATAATTCTACATATATATTATAAGATAAATTCCCCTTTAAGTCAATGATATACCTGATTTTTGACGCTGATTTTGTATTTACTGCGCGCAATACGTAAAAAGAGACGGAATATATATAATTCCATCTCTTTTACGCTTTATAAATCAAATTACTTTTACCACTCGCCCGTAACGTCTTTTATGAAGTCCAAGAATGTGCTCTTCTTTGCATCCTGCATAGCGATGATATCCACACTACGTTCCTGTCCGTCCATTTGATATACGGCTTTACCTATGATATCTCCCTTCATTATCGGAGCTTTAACCTCTTGAGGCAATACTATTTGCAAGTCTTCAGAAGAAGCTCCTACCTTTGAAAACTTCGTAATATCTTCTCCGCAAGCTACCTCTATAGACTTTATCGGCGACTTTTTCACAGAGACACTGCCGATTACTTCGCCTTTTCTATAATAAATCTTATTGACGTAGTTGGCAAAAGAATAATCGAACATTGCTCTTACTTGGTTGAATCGCGATTTACTGTCCGTACCGCCGACCAAAGTAGCGACGACTTTCATCCCGTTTCGTTCGGCGCACGCAGACAAGCAGTGTCCCGCATTATCCGTATAACCCGTCTTACCGCCTTTGCAGCCGCTGTATTGCCTTATAAGCTTGTTGGTATTGACAAATTGCGTTATTCTTCCAGACGGGTGTTGATAATCTTCCATCCATACGCTTGCATACTCAAAGTATTTATCGTGACTCATAAGACTGCGCGTCATTTTATTGACGTCTCTTGCCGTAGAATACTGCTCGCTTTCGCTTGGAAGTCCCGTGCAGTTGACGAACTTGGTATTGTTCATTCCAAGTTGACTTGCCCTCTCGTTCATCATACTCACAAAGCTATCTACGCTTCCGGCGATACGTTCAGCCATAGCGTAAGACGCGTCATTGGCAGATACGACAATGATACCTTTGAGCAAATCATTTACGCTGTAGCTTGCGCCTGCATCCAAAAACATTTGGCTACCGCCCATTGCGCTTGCATCGGGAGATATCGTAATCATTTCGTCATAACTTATCTTTCCCGCGTCAATAGCCTCAAAAATAAGATTTGCCGTCATGATTTTTACCATACTTGCAATCTCATGTTTTGCATCGGCGTTATATTCGTACAATACTTCGCCAGTATAGTACTCCGTCAAGCATTCTCCAAAACCGTTGGGTTGCAATGGCAATTCGCCCATTGTGGGCGTATCGCTTGACGCTTGCGCGCTCATACCCATTGGGAAAACTATGAGCAAGGTCAATGCCATAAACAAAGATGTGAATAAAATTTTCTTTTTCATATCAAACTCCTAATCATTGTTTTACCCTAGTGTGTCGCAAGGAACAATTTTTATGCCAAAATTACATTATAAGACATATATTTGCCTTGAAAATGTAATAAAATTGACGTATGGAACAAAAAATTTATTCTTATATGCTATCTATAGGATTGCGCCCAAAATGCTCGGGATACAAATACATTTTTGACCTTGTCAAGATGCAAATTTGCGGAGACGTTATTTTGCCTCTTAAGCTTAACGGATACGAAGTATTGGCAAAAAAATACGGCAAATCCGTATGCGCCATTGACAAAAATATTCAAAACTGTATATCAAAAGCCTGGTTAGACGGAGACGTAGACGACCTGTATAAAGAATTCGGCAACACAATTGATTTCGACAAAGGCAAACCCACGTCCAAACAACTTATAATGCATATCTGCGACAGAATCACTTCAATCTAAAATTTTTGTCATATATTGTCGGTATAGTAAATATAATTTAATATAAATCACAAAAAGGCAATAATATGGCTCAAATTAAAAAATTCAAACTCAATAAGGGCGTAGCTACCCCCTATATCAAAAACTTCTTTAGAGACAACAAATTATTTTTGATTACTTTCTTTGGACTATATATTGCAGTATTCGCAATATCCATATTCATCGTATTAAATTATCAGAATCAACTTTCGCACAATAATTATTATCAAATGTTGCTTGAGGGTGAGTACAGTTATTTTAAAGTAACATTGCAATATCTATTGTTTAATCTTCTCTTCGCATTTTGCGCGATGATCACGTACCACAAAAGATACGCTTTTGCGCTTATGTATTTCGTCGTAACCTTTATTGCTTACCGACTTGCCGTAAATATAATAGGCTGTTGGCAATACAACCTCTTTATAAATATCCTCAACGCAGTATTATTTTATTTTATTATCAATACAATGTACGTCATTACGATAGTATTGATAGTATGTCACATCAACTCTCACTATCTATACTGCGTCGATAGATGCCCCGCAACTTTGAAAAACATATTCAAATTTTCGCTGATAACGACGATTATTACTTCCATTTGCATAATAATCTGCACGGTAGTGTTGCCGTTGATACTTTGTAAAATTTTGTTCTAAAGCTGAAAGAGCACATTTAAGATTTAACTAACCTCTCTTTAAGCCGAACAGAATAAAAAAAGGAGCACCTTTTGATGCTCCTCTTAAACAATTATTTCGCGTATTCAACTTGTCTAACTTCTCTGATGACGTTGACTTTGATTTGACCGGGATACTCGAGTTCCGCTTCGATCTTCTTGGCAATTTCTTTTGCCATAAAGGTCGTTGCTTCGTCGTTGACCACTTCAGGTTTGACAATTACTCTTATCTCTCTGCCCGCCTGTATTGCATACGACTGTTCTACACCTTCAAAGGAATTTGCAACTCCCTCAAGTTTCTCAAGTCTCTTGACATAGTTCTCAAGCGATTCTCTTCTTGCTCCGGGTCTTGCTCCCGATATCGAGTCAGCCGCTTGAACTATAATAGCTTCCAAAGTTTGCGGTTCTACGTCGCCGTGGTGCGCTTCGATTGCATGAATTACGTTGCGTTGTTCTTTGAACTTCTTTGCAATGTCTACGCCAATTGTTACGTGCGTTCCCTCGACTTCATGATCGACTGCTTTACCTATATCGTGCAACAAGCCTGCTCTCTTGGCAACTTTTACATCAGCCCCCAATTCCGCAGCCATCATTCCCGCCAAATAACTTACTTCCAAAGAGTGCTTAAGCACGTTTTGTCCGTAACTCGTGCGGAATTTCAATCTGCCGAGCAACTTGATAATTTCCGGATGCAAGCCGTATACGTTTGCTTCGAAAGCTGCGTTTTCGCCCGCTTCTTTCATTTGCTGCTCTATCTCTCTCTTGACTTTATCGACAGTCTCTTCAATCTTTGCGGGATGTATTCTACCATCCGAGACCAATCTCTCGATAGTCAACTTTGCAATCT
>CAMWSW010000033.1 GCA_947176975.1 uncultured Clostridia bacterium
ATCCACATACTTATCCACAAAAACAAGTGTTCGTGTGGATAACTCGACAAGTTGCCCAACTTATCTCATTATTATGTATATGTGTCGAAATTTGTTTGTTTTCGTCAAGTTTTGTCTTGCGAATTACTCATTTTTTGCTTTAGAAAATCTTATATGGATTTTTGCGGAATTGAGGATTTTTTCGCTCTATTTTTACTTTGATTTTTTATAAATATTTGTTGATTATATTTTTATATATTCGGCGATGACTTGTCCCAAAAAATGTACTTGTCACCCTTGCGAATCAGCAAAAAATCTGATATAATATACAAAAATTCCTGTGAGGGCGATATGGCTGAACTCAGACAAAAGATCAAGATACTCAAACTCTACGAAATACTCTCTCGCGAGAGCGACGAGGCGCATCCCCTATCCACCCAAGAGTTGATAGACAAGCTCAAAGCCGAAGGCATAAACGTGGAGCGCAAGACGCTGTACGACGATATAGACTTACTCAATAAGTGCGGTTACGAGATTATGCAGACGCGCAAAAGACAAAATATGTATTACGTCAGCGACAGAAATTTCGACACGGCGGAAGTGCGTATCCTCATCGACGCAGTTGAAGCGTCGAGCTTTATAACTCCGGAAAAGACGGATAGGCTCGTAGACAAACTTGCCTCTCTTGCAGGTTCTCACAAAGGCGAAGTCATAAAAAAGAATATAGTCGTATTCGACACCACCAAGCGTGACAACGAGCAGATATATTACAACGTGTTCAACATCAACGAAGCAATTATCGACAGGAAAAAGATAAGCTTTAAATATTACAAACTCAACGCAAAGGGCGAAAAGATCGCCATGCACGGCGACAAACCTTATACAGTCAATCCCATCGCCACTATGGTAAGCAACGATAATTATTATCTCATTGCCGCAAGCGACAAATACAAAGACGTTGCGCACTACCGCATTGACAGAATGGAAAACGTCAAAATCACGAGAGACGAATTCGTCTTGCCCCAAGAGCTAAAAGATTTTGACCCCAGACGCAAGAAAAAACAGCTATTTTCAATGTTTCTCGGCGAAATGAAGAACGTCACTTTTGAGATTGCCCCCGATATAGCCGAAGTGATATTCGACAAGTTCGGCAAGAATACCAAGCTCTCCCCTTACGGCGACAAATACCGCTTTACGACGGAAATACAAATAAGCGATTCTTTCTTCGGTTGGTGCATGGGACTTGGCACGAATATAGAGATTATCTCCCCGCGCGACGTCAAAGCGCAATATCTGCAAAAACTACACAGCGTGATATGTAAATACAAAGAAGCGTAACGCAAATGCGTTACGCTTCTTTCGTCAGTTGATAACCTTATCTATCCCGTATACATTCTATCGGCTTTTTCTTGGACATCCTGTATATCGGTATCAAACTTGTGATTACTGCTATTGCTATACTTACGACTACCATTAAAGCAATTTGTCTTATGCCGAAAAACAATACGGTATACCCCACTTGCGTCATATTCTTAATCATCACGTTTAATCCCATACAAGTAAATAACGCCACTATAATAGCCAAAACGGCATTTATCATTGCAATTATTATGCTTTCATTGACAAATATCGCAAAGACATCGCTTGCTTTTGCGCCCAATGCTCGCAGTATTCCTATATCTCTCTTTTTATTGGATATAGAAGCGCCTATATAATTGACCATCATCATTATTAAAAACACTACAAGACCAAGTCCGAGTATCAGTATTATTCCTCGCATTTCATTCAACGGTTCTTGTACCAATTCCAATTCGATAGCAACGCCGTCATGCATTCTCAACACTCTATTGCCTTCTTCATAATGTACGCTCACGACTTTTTCTAATTGAGCGCTGTCTTTGGGCATGGGCGCAAGCAAAAAACAAAACGGTTCGGGCTCAATATTCTTCATATTGTTATACGCCTTGTTGTTGATTAAAAAAGTATCTTTCTTCAATCTATCGTCTTCTGGGAAGTCATCTTTCGGTATGTAAATTCCTACAATATTTGCATTTGTATCAATTGCGGTAAAATCCGCAAAATCGTCACTTGTGTAATACAAATAGACATCATTTAAATTTATATCTTTCAACGTCTGCAATTTTTTGTCGATATAAATAGCTTTTGTATCTATTCTTTCAATATCTTTGCCACATCTTCCGCCTGTAAGATTGCTTTTGTATCCGCCTTCCATTTCCCAATATATTGTATTTTCAAAATCAAAATATCCGCCAAAAGCCGACCTTGACAAAAATCCGGCGTACATCATTCTCCAATGACGCTCCTTGAGTTTGGATAAATCATACTCCAGACGGTCGTAATCTACAAGCATATATTTATCATCTCCGGTATAAGCCGCCGCATACAATCTATCTAAAACATACTCTACTACATTGTCAGGATACAGCCAACTACCCCAATAATCACCGCTGTGTGTATTCTCCGGAAAAGCGTCTATCCTTTCTAAAACATACTCTTTGAAAATATTCAACTTTTCTATCTCTAAATTCTCAGCTTCTTCATAGTAAGCAATATATTTTGCATAATATTCTCTATCATTATACATATTATACAAACTCATTTCTTTAAAAGATATTATTCCGTCAAAATAAGTTTTATCGTGAGTGACGTATGTTTCTTTTTCTACCGACATGTGATCTTGCAACAACTTGATTGCGGCCTCCAGACCTATGATATATTCGTTGTCATTTAAATTAGAGCGTTTCTTTCCGTCAATCCATATCATATCTTTTACTTTATCCAAATCTTTATCGGAAGCTACTCCCCAAAATGTTGTAGTACCAAAATTGCTTTGGGTATCTGCAACCCCGCCCAGCGATATACCCAATCTGCCATTTGACGGAGCGCCGAAAGCCTCCCAACTTTCGACGTCTGCGGCATAAGAATTGACGATAGCGTCATATCTGTCCTGCGATATATAACCGATTGAATGATAGCCGTACCTAAAATATTCAATACATTCGCTTTCCAAAAGCTCCGCTTGATAGTCATGCGTAGCCGTATTGGACGGTTTAAGACTATCAAATCTACCCTCTTTATCCGCGTTTGTATCAACTACTCCAACAATTTTCAAATATTTATTTTCAGCCCAATCTATACAGATATACAGTTCTTGCTCAATCAAAGATTGCGCCGTCCTGGACGTATCCGGCAGCACTGTAGTCGACCTGTAATATTCTCCGGATTCAGCAGACGGATAAAATAACATCGTACCCGCGAGATTTATTTGGTCAAACAAATACTTGGTGATTACAATCTCGTTGTCTTTTTCCGGCAAATTGCCTATCAAAGTAAAGTTCATTAAGTTAAAGATGTAACTCGACGCCGGGTAGTATCCGTATATATATCTATTATAGTAGCAAGAATTATTCCTGCCCGACAAATTATCGGGGTTTAGAAAATCAATTTCAACGCCTTGTTTACGGTCGGTAAACGTAGCTCCTACGTAAGTAATTCCCGTTTTTTGCTTTAATCTATTGATATCTTCAAACGACGCGCCGTCTGTTTCGCCCAACTTGTCGGAGCCAGGCAATTTGAGTTTTGCAGTAAAGGCAGACGCTTCATAATTGCAATCGCTATACGCCTTTAAAGCCATATCATTTGCATTGAAAGAATTGAAAGTATCCACAACGCCAAATGCGGCAAAACTCACCATACATAATAGTATCGTTATAATAAGTCTAAAAGGCTTACTCCACACCCCGTTTGCGCCCATTTTGAGAGCATAGCGATATGGCAAGCGCGAACGGGATAACTGCGTTTTTTGCTTACTCTGTTCCGCCCCATTGCCGGTCGGTTGCGCGGCGGAATTATCCGCCTTTGTATCCGAACTTACTTTGCCATCTTTTAATCTTATAATTCTATCCGCATACTTCTCGGCAAATTCTCTGTCGTGAGATACAACTATTACCAATTTATCCTTGGACAACTTCTTCAAAGTCTCTAATACTTGAATTCCCGTCTCTTCGTCCAAAGCGCCCGTAGGCTCATCCGCCATAATTATCTGCGGATTCTTTACCAAAGCTCTTGCAATTGCAACTCTCTGCCTTTGTCCGCCCGACAACTCGTTGGGCTTTCTATCGGCGTAACCTTCCAAGTCTAATTCTTTAAGTATGCTATCAAGTCGCTCTTTGTCGGCTTTTTGATTTTGCAACTCCAAAGCAAGCGTAATATTCTCACCTACCGTAAGTTCGTCAAGTACGTTGTATTCTTGAAATATAAAACCTATATAAGTGTTGCGGTACGCGTCGTAATCAGCCGTCTTAAAATCTTTTGACGACTTGCCGTTGATAATTATTTCACCGCTGTCGACGGCATCCAAACCGCCGACGACGTTAAGCAACGTAGATTTACCGCTTCCCGACCTACCAAGTACAAATACCAATCCCCGCTCTTCAAAGGAAAGAGAAATACCATTGAGCGCCTTTACCGGCACACCCTTTTTAGGCCTATACGTTTTGGTCAAGTCTTTTAGTTCAAGCATATTGGTTTTTCCTATTGTTCTTCGACTTGACTTCATCTGCCGTCGTCTCCTGCTCCTCGGTCGTCTCACTTAGAGAAAGTGACAAATTGTCCTCGGGATAAGCCGACAGCATTGGCATAATGCTCTTATCCTTTTGCCTTGCAAAGTAATTGCGCGTAATTCTCGTAATCGTACCGCTCAAGAAGAACAATGCAATCAGATTGGGAATTGCCATCAGTCCGTTAAACAAATCCGCCATATCCCACACTAAAGATACGCTCGTCAATGCGCCGACGATGACCAAGGCAACGTAGATAATCTTGAAGATTATCGAATACTTTTTGCCGAAGATAAATTCAAAAGACTTCTCCCCGTAATACGCCCATGACAGTATCGTGGTAAAGGCAAAGAGCGGTAGCATAATGCTAAACACCACCATGCCGAACTTGCCGAAGGATTGCGTAAACGCCGACTGCGAAAGCATAGCTCCGCTTATATCCGCGCCTTGCGTATAGACCCCGCTCGTCAAAATGACGAGAGCCGTCAAAGTACATATTATTATCGTATCCAAAAATACGCCGAAGATGCCCCACAAGCCCTGCTGTACGGGTTCTTTGACGGAAGACGCGCTGTGCGCTATGACGGAACTGCCAAGACCCGCTTCGTTGGAGAATATGCCCCTCGCCAAGCCATAGCGCATAGATCGCATTATCGCGTAGCCCAGCACACCTCCTCCGACGGCTTGGAAGCTGAACGCATTTTTGAAAATCTGACCGAGCGCCGAAGGTATTGCCTTGACGTTCATAAATATAATTATCAATGCCAATAAGATGAAGCCGAGGCACATGAATGGAATTATATACGAGGTAATCTTGCCTATACGCTTGATACCGCCGATTATTATCAGAGCGATTATGATTGCCACGACGACACCGCTCACCCACTTGGGTATTTTAAATCCGCCGTTCAACGTATCGGCAATGGTATTGATTTGCACCATATTCATACCGAAAGCCGCAAGCATACAAAATACCGAGAAAAGTATCGCCAGCCATTTCCAGCCCAAGCCTTCGGATATGTAATACATAGGTCCGCCCCTGTATTCGCCGTCCTTGCCCTTCTTGCGGTAATATAGACCCAGTACGTTTTCCGCAAAGTTAGTAAACATACCCACGAATGCCGAAAGCCACATCCAAAATACCGCGCCGGGACCGCCCGAAAGTATCGCCGTCGCCACGCCGACAATATTGCCAGTGCCCACAGTACCCGCTATCGCAGTGGAAAATGCCTCGAATTGCGAAATGCCGTCGCCCTTTTTCTTATTCTTCTTGCCCATCCCCGTAAGCGTCTTGCCAATGGTATTCTTGACCGCGTACGGAAACTTGGTAATTTGCGTAAAGTGGTTGCGCACGGTGAGATAGATACCCACACCCAATATGAGTATTATCATGGGTACGCCCCAGAGTATATTGTCGTTGATGAATTGTATAACCTTTTGCAAAATCCACTCCACAGTATTGATATATTGATTATATCATATAAATTAAATAAAAACAATACTCTAATTAAAACAAAACGCTGCGGCAACTACTTAATGCGTTAAAATTTTAACAAATAATTTAAGCTATTTTGTTGAATAAAATACAGCCGTCGCAAAATATGTTTGCATAATTTTTTAACCGTACCCAAATACTTTTGCAAATTCTTAATTAGATATTTACAATTCAAATTTTCAATGCTACAATAAGACTATCAAAATCTTATAAGGAGGCAAAAACTATGAAAAAGAAAGTCGTTCTTTCTGTTGCCGTTGTGCTTTTGGTAGTAATGGTAGCAGTAATGTGCGTCGCTTGTACACCAACCCAAAAGAGCGTAATGAAAAAGTTTGAGGACAAGGGTTATACCGTAGTTGGCAAAGAGGACTCCAAAGTCATCAGCTGCACGAAAGTTTCTCTTTCTGATCCACAAAGCATTATCATCACTTGGTTTGACAACGAAGACGATGCAAAAGATGCATACGAAGCTGCTCTCGAAGCCGGCTCGAAAGAGACTGTTAAGAGAAAGGGCAACGCTGTTGCTGTAGGAACTAAAGACGCTGTCAAGCTCTTCTAATCATTACAGTTTAAATTAAACGAAATAGTTAAGGCGCGACGAATGTTGCGCCTTTGCTTTTTATACTATCCCTTTACTTTTTACAAAATACGCGGTATAATATTAATAAAGATTATCAAGAGGTAAATATGAGAAAAACCAGTGTAATTATATTATCTTCTCTGTTGATATGCTTTTTGATTGCGCTTACTTGCGGTCTCGTATACACCAACGTAACTCCCGATAAAGAAAAAGTAAGCAACAAATTTGCAAAAGCAGGCTATGAGTGCGCCAAATTGGACTTTGGCGACTATTCGATACGCACCTATACCAAGGACGGCAACATCTTGCTTATAATTTGGTACGGCGACGAAAAATTGGCGGATAAAAGTATCGTCACCGCCAACAAAGTAAAAAAAGATAAATTTGTGGTAAAACGCGGTAATGCCGTAGCAATAGGCTACGAAAAGGATATAAGAATATTCCAGCTTGCTTAAATTCAAAGGTAATACCTTGAATGAATATTCATTAAAAAGTAAAAATATTTGCTGATATAAAACATACGCAAAAAAGCTAAAAGGAGCGAATATGAAACGGAATGGTATGTGCCCGACGTGTTATCTCAAGATGTTGTTGACACCGGGAAAAAGACAAGCAAAACTTGATATCGGAGAAAAGTACGACAACGGCGTCGCGCTTACTCCGCCAATGGGCTGGGCAAGTTGGAACACATTCAAAAACAATATCGACGAAGATTTGATATACGACACTGGCAAGGCAATGGTGGAAAAAGGCTTGCTTGACGCGGGATATAAGTTCATAAATCTTGACGACAATTGGCACTCCAATATGCGCGACGAGAATGGCAATCTGCAAGGCGACTTGGTGCGCTTCAAGAACGGCATTCCCTCTCTCGTGGCAAAACTCAACGATTTGGGACTCAAAGTGGGCATATACTCCTCCAACGGCACTTTGACTTGCGAAAACCTGCCCGCTTCTCTTCACAATGAAGAAAAGGACGCGCTCAACTTCGCCAGGTGGGGTATCGAATATTTCAAGTACGACTTCTGCCACAACGAAAAGTACAGCAAGTACGCTCCCCTTGTATACGCCTTGGAAATAGTCAAAGTAGGCGAAAGACGAGGCATAGTCGTGGACTGTAAACAAGCAAAGCTCGACGGACTTGCCAAGTTTATGCCAAATGACAAACTCGAGGGCGGATATTATATATCCGGACTTGACAAAGCAAGAGGTTCAGCGACCTTTGACAACGTGGTCGTCGACGAAGACGGCGAATACGTCTTGACGATATGTATCAAAAAGCTAGGCTGGTACAATAAGACTCTTGTCGCAAAAGTCAACGGCGTAAACTATATATATGAATTCCCCCACCAAAAATTCTGGAACTTGACTGCGAGATTCCAACAGGTAGTACGCCTCAATAAAGGCGTCAACGTAATCCAATTATCCAATCCCGTGACGTGTCGCGCAGACTCTGCGGCTTTGCAATATTACAAGATGGGGCAGGCTCTCAAAAAAGCCACCAAACGCGTCGCTATAGAGACGGGCGAAGAGGAAAAGCCTATCACCTTTTCTATCTGTGAATGGGGACTCAACAAGCCGTATAAATGGGGCGCAAAGGCGGGCAACCTTTGGCGTACCACTCTCGATATCAATCCAAATTGGAAATGGATTGTAATGCTCTATAAGCACACGGCAAAGCTATATAAATACTCCGGCGTAGGAGGTTGGAACGATCCAGATATGTTGGAAGTAGGCAACGGCAAATTGACTTATGACCAAAACAAATCGCACTTCAGCGCGTGGTGTATGCTCAATGCTCCTTTGATACTCGGCAACGACTTGCGTTCAGTCAAACAAGACGTGCTTGAAATAGTCACCAATAAGAATTTGATTGCCATAAATCAAGACCCGCTTGGCAAACAAGCAAAAGTAATCAAAAGAAGCGGCGGCGTGGATATCCTTGCAAAACCGCTCGCGAATGACAAGACTGCAATCTGTCTCTTCAACAAACGCAAAGGCAACAAAAAAGTCTCCGTAGATTTGCAAAAAATTGTCGACGACGAATACGTCAAGATGAATCACAAGAATGAGTATACCCTCACCGAGCAATGGACGGGCGAGGAAGTCAAGACGAATAGGAAGTTTGCAACAAAGCTTAATAGCTATGAAAGTAAAGTATATATAGTTTAATATTTTACACGAAATAAAAA
>CAMWSW010000034.1 GCA_947176975.1 uncultured Clostridia bacterium
CACTCGCTTACTGCAATTTTCGCGTCGATAGGATTTGGGAATTCGCTTGCGATTACTGCGTCAACAGGCAACAAAATCTTCTTGCCGAGCTTCTTCGCCTTCTCAAGCATTTCCTTGCAATAGTCGATCTTTTCGTCGTCTACCAAAGACGTGCCGACTTCGCATCCTTGAGCCTTTGCGAATGTATAGGACATACCGCCGCCGATGATAAGCGTGTCGCACTTGTTGAGAAGATTGTCAATAACTTTGAGCTTATCTGCAACCTTTGCTCCGCCGAGTACTGCAACGAATGGGTGAACGGGATGCTCGAGGCTGTCTGCCATTACGCTCAATTCTTTCTCGATAAGGAATCCGCAAACTGCGTCTTTAACAAATCCGTATTCTACGATACCTGCCGTCGAAGCGTGGCTTCTGTGAGCCGTACCGAAAGCGTCGTTGACGTATACTTCCGCATATTCGCTCAAAGCTTTGCAGAATGCCTCGTCTCTGCCTTCTTCCTCTGCGTGGAAACGCAAGTTCTCAAGCAATACGCACTCGCCGTCTTTCAAAGCGGCAACTTTTGCCTTAGCATCTTCGCCGATTACGTCCTTTGCAAACGTAACCTTTCCGTCCAAAAGCTCATTGAGTCTGTCGGCAACGGGCTTGAGAGTCAACTTGATTGGATCGTTCTTCAAAGCCTTTGCGATAGCCTCTTCTTTTGCCTTTGCTTGCTCCTGCTCAGGCAAAGCCTCGATAGCTTTCTTTTCTTTTTTCGTCAAGCCTACTTTTGCGCTGAAAATGCTGTGCGGCTTGCCCATGTGAGAGCAAAGAATAACCTTTGCGCCTTGCTCCATGAGATACTTAATAGTAGGCAATGCGCCTTGGATACGGTTTTCGTCCGTAATAACGCCGTCTTTCATAGGCACGTTGAAATCCACTCTTACGAGACACTTCTTGCCTTTTACCTGTACGTCTTTGATTGACTTCTTGTTCATATATAGACTCCTTATATATAAAATAAATTTTACGAATGTATTATACCACTGTATAAATATTTTTGTAAAGAATAATTGCCAAATTTTTCTAACTGATTGAGATTACTCGCTTTGGGTATTATCTTCTTTGCTTATCTCTTCTTGATTGCCGTCTGTGTTTTGCACAATACTTTCCGCAGTGTTTTCTTGTTGCGCTTTATTCTTGTTGAGAAGCGAACAATCAAGACGGCGCAGATGTCCTCTGTCGGCGTCGCATACGGCAATAAATTCACCGTTGTATTCCTCTATGTGCATAGCCGCTCCGCATATATCGCACGGCGTCTTGATACGAAGAGAATAAAAAGTATTGCCCGACAGCATATAAGGCGGTTTGCCATAGCTGATTTTCTTGACTGCGAAATTGCTTTTGCACATTGCCTTGACGACGCGCAATTTATATCCGTTGTCTATTGCGTACGCTCCGCCGCCTGCGCAAACGACAAATATAACAAAAATCAACGCCACTTTTGCAGTAGCATTGAATTGTAATTTGCTGAGTAAAAATATAAGCCCTATGCATACGGCAATTACGATAATGGAGCAAACGAATTTGACTGTCGTAAGTCTTTTCATCTTGGCTTTGTCGCATACGACACTCGCCTCGACTTCGCCCATATCTATGTCGGGAATATCCTTCAAATCTTCAGCCTGAAGACTTGCTTTTGACAAGATATACTGCCTTTCTCTCTCTTTGGCTTGTCTGCGCTCAAAGTAAGACATACGCTTTTTTTCGCTGACGAGTTGCGCTCCGCACTTCTCGCAAAAACTTGCGCCCTCTTTATTCTCGTGTTGACAGTTGGGACATTGCATAGCTTACCTCTCGTCCTTTGCTTGTTGGATATCTTCGACGGGTCTTTTCTGTCCGTTCAACTTTTTGACCTTGCGTCTGTATAAACCGTAAACAGTGCACAACGTAACTGCGGCGGCTAACAAAAGATAACTTCCGATATGCGGTTGAATTTGTCCTCTTTCTGCGCTTGCGATGCCCACCGCAACGAAGAATATCCACTGCGCAATCGCCAATACGGAAAATACAATCGCCGACGTCATAAAGGATATGCCATCTGTTTTTTTTGCTCTCTTTACAGCTGTAATTATTATCAAAAAAACAAGCGAAATAAAAATCAAAATGGACATTATAAACGACACTATATACGAACTGTCAAGCATATCTATATCTTCTTGCGTGACCTTCGTCATAAATGCGTTGTACAGTACGGTAGCGCCGATACCGCTTGCGTTGCTATTTGCAATATACTCAATGGAATTGGAATATCCCTTTGTCATCGCAAAGAGAAAATCAAGATAAGTCATATCAAGCGTAACACCCATTTCTTGGTCTTCGCTCTCTGACACCAAATCGCCCAAAAACTCGCTGAGCGATCCCGAGAAATTCATATTGAGCGCAGGCAAAAGCAAAAACGCTATCACCGCTACGGCAATGACGATTCCGACTGTGATATTCAATTTTTTATCCAACGCGGCTTTTTTTAAGTCAAGCGCCTGATTGTAACGGATGTCCGCCTTCTGTTGTTCGCTCAACGCATTGGGATTTTTCTTTTTGGATCTCTTTGCCATAAATACTCCGCACTTTTATTTGCTTTCTTATCTTTATTTATTATGTCTACCCTATGTCAATCCCAATCGGGTGACGACTATATATTACTACATTTTAGCAATCTTGACAAGGCGTGAATAATAATTTGCAAAAAATATACACTAATGACGGCATACAAAGAACTTTTGTACGGCAAAAAAACACAAGGAGAAGGATTTATGATAACTATTATTGCACTCATTCTCGTTACTGTAGGCGCTCTTAACTGGCTTTCGGTGGGAATATTCAATTTCAATTTCGTAAACTGGATATTCACGCCCAACGCTTACGTGGGCGCAAGAGTCCTTTACGCTATCGTAGGTATTGCCGGCGTATGGCTTATCGCATATTTGATATACAATAAGTTTTCGCCAAAGCGTATCCATGCAGTCGAAGATATGGCTCATCATAAGAGACACGAAGACAGCAACAACAGATAAGCGTAAAATGACAAAAAAAGACGACTTGCCACAATCGACAAGCCGTCTTTTTTATTATACTTCGTTTAAACTCAATTTGAATTTTTGTCCGTTCGTAAATTTGAGCATCAAGGCTTTCCCGTCATTCGTAAAAGTACCCATATAGTACTCTTTGAGCAAAAATTTAAGGTCGAGGAACAAGTCCTCTATCTCCACTTGGTATTGCGTATCGTTTAATTGCGCAGTGAAAATATGATCGCTGCATTTGCTTTGGTTTTGCATCGTAGTCGCCTCCTAAAGTATATTTGATAACCGCGCTAGTTATTGTGGTTTGATTATAACACAGGCACAATATGTTGTGGTGACTTATTTTGTCGAATTGTGTTTACTTTTGATTGGTTTTGTCTTATATTTAAGTTTCGTCGTCTTTAGTCGGAAAAAATGAAAAATCCTCTCAATTTTTGCAAAATTAAAAAAGATTTTATCGATTAAAATGATATATTACTGAAAAATATGGTGGTAATTTTGCAAACCTACTTGGAAGCCTTTACTTTTATTTATAAGGTTTTATTTATTCAGAGATTCTTCGACTACGTTTCACTCCGCTCAGAATGACATTAAAAGGATTGAGATTTCTACACTACGGTCGAAATGACATTTAAAATAGTAAAAGGCGTCAATGACATAGGCGATTTATAAAAAGCAGTCGGTTAAATGCATATACCGTGTAATACGCTACCCAATAATAAATGGCGTGTCACCACTTCTTGCATACTTACGCTTTTTTCATATACCGAAAGCTCGTCTAGCATAATACTCATATAATTATGCAATTCAATAAGTCTGTACATAGACTGCTTTATAGGCATTCTCTGCGCGGGCAAAAAAATCTCTTGAGTAATATTGCCTTTGAGCGCAACGACGACGGTATTTTTGCCTATTGATTTTGTGAGGAAGTCCATTACTTTTTTATTCCTCTCTACGAATAACTTGTCAAGACCGCCTATTATGGCAATCATTTCTTTTGCGCGCTTGCAAAATTCAAAACATATATCCGTCATATATACGGGAAGCGGATATGAGCAAAGTTTGCTCTCATTCTTACCGCCCACCCCAAGCGAAGCGAATTCTCTCTGCATATCGGCGATTTGAGCGTCGTCGGCAATCAAAAAATCTCTATCTTCAGTCCAACTATCTTGCAAATTATCTTTGTTATCTTCAGCCATACCGCCCTCCGAATATAAATGATACTGAAATATTATATTTTTCTTATTACAAAATATTACAGTTAAAATAAATATATTTCACCAAAATGAGCGTCGTTAGTTGCAATTTGTCAAGACATTGATTATAATAAATAATATGGAAAACAATATATTGTCGCCCATTGCGCTTTGGGCAGATTACGACCCCGACGCCGTAAAACTAAAAGCAAATTTCTTGAAGTACGAGACCGACGATAAAAACGTCATCAACTTTGAGGTATATTTGAGTTGCGATACCGATGCGGAGAAAGAAACTCCCCTCGTCTATTGCGCAGGCAGAATTCCAAAGAATAATTCCAAAAACGCCACGATAATTTATATCAACGGATTTAACACATTCAAGCAAGATGAATTATGCGACAAATTCATACCGCGAGGCTACGGCGTTGTAAGTTTTGATTACTTGGGAATTTCAGACAGGCCACATTATACTATCTATCCCGAGTCTTTGAAATTCGCCAACCATATTTACTGCAAAGATCACCTATATTCTTACGTCGATTCTCCAAAGGACGCTTGCACTTATATTTGGAGTAAGATGTGTCGCAACGTCATCACCTTTATTAAAAAACTTCTCGGAGAAGACAACAAAATATATCTCCGCTCTTCCAATGAGGGCGGTCATATCCTTTGGCAAGTCGCGGGAATTGACAAGAGAGTGGAAGGAATCGTCTCCACCAACAATGCAGGTTGGCTTAAATTCAAAGGTATTTTCAGATTTTTGGAGACCGCCGAAGAATATGACTTCAGTCAGGAATCATTACTATGGATGAGCGCTTGCTCACCGCAAGCGTACGCTAAATTCGTCACTTGCCCCGTACTTTATCTGTCGGGAACTAATACCGACCTTACGACAATCGACAGAGTGGACAAAACCCTCGATTTGACAATAAACGAAGGCAACAACAGAATATGCCTTTGCGCCAACCTCACAAATACGCTCAGTGGCAGCGCGCGCGACACTATGACGTATTGGCTTGACAATATCTATTACGGCAACGCTATGCCGCAATCTCCGTCCATATCATTTGAAGTAAACGACGGCGAAGTATATGCAAAGATGGAATATGACGACAGCCATGAGATTGAAAGACTGACGGTATACTATTCATACAACGAAATAAACAGCGAATTCAGACATTGGGACAGAATACTCGTATCTTCAAACAATCCTGTGACGCAGATACCCGTGCGCTACGGCGATACGAGAATATTCGCGTTTGCGTCGGTGAGATATAAGGAAGGTCTGCACTTCACTTCTCTGCCTCAAATGATCAATTTGGAAAAGTATAAGGTCGACAAAGTTGCGCCAAAGCACACCCGTATCGTATATGAAAGAAAGCAAGGACTCAACGCCTGGGCGGTGGATAATATCACCGGAGCGTCATATATGCCCGAGCTCAAGATGGGCGCGTACGACATATTCGGCGTGACGGCAGCCAAAGGAAATCTGTCGACTTATTATATCAGCGACAAAAACTTTGAACGCAAAGAAACGAGCATTTTGCAATTTGACTGCTACAGCGAAATCGACAGAGTCCTCGACGTTGAATTCAGCGTAGAGACAGACGACTTCGCCTATGAATATTATAGAGTCAGCATAAACGTCGTAGGAGGCGAATGGCAGAAAATCGCGCTGTCGCACTCCGACTTCAAGACCAAAGAACTCGTAGCCCTCAAAGACTGGGAACGCGTCAAAAAGCTGTCTTTCATTGATATTGACAATACTTTAATCAACAATATCATTTGGATATAATACTATGATTAAATTGAGCGAAATAAATCAATTCGACAAAGTGATTACCAAAAAAAATCACCCGTGCGGAAACAACGTGTGGACGGTGTTGCAAAAGGGCGTTGATTTCAAAATTCAATGCGACAAATGCGGACATACCGTCATCTTATCCGCCGAAAATCTTAAAAAATCCGTCAAGAGCGTCTTGGAGCAAAAATAATGGAAAACAACTCTCAACCGCAAGTAGAAAAATATTCGTATATTGACAAGCCTAAAAAACAGACGGCAGCTAAGATACTCAACGCTGTCTTGATAGCTATAATAATATTGCTTGTCATTACGCTGATTATATTCACTACGACTTTGACGACGATAACCGTCGACGGCAAGAGTATGTTCCCCACCCTCGTGGACGGAGACAGACTGGTACTTATCAAACACGGATATACCCTCAAGCAAGGAGATATAATCGTATTCACAAGAGAAGGTCACAACAACGTCAAACGCATATTGGGTCTTGAAGGAGACGTGATCCAATTCGATATGGAAAATATGACTTGGGTCGTCAACGGCACTCCATACGAAGAAGAATATATCGAAGGCGGATACAGCGACAATTATTTCTCTATGTCTAACAGAGACGTATTAAACGATATCTTCTCTGAAGAAGGACTGGTAGTTCCGCAAGGCAAAATGTTCGTACTGGGCGACAACCGCAATATTCAAGGCGGCGGCATATCTATGGATTCGCATACGTACGGAGTTTGGGATACGTCAACTATAATGGGAAAAGTAATAAAAATATATTGAGGAGAAAAAATGAAAGCAATAGTTTCGGTAATTGGCAAAGATAAGAAAGGCATAATCGCAAAGGTCTCAACGGCTCTTTATGAAATGAATATCAATATCGAAGATATTTCTCAAACGATCATGCAGGATTATTTCACAATGATTATGGCGGTGGATACGAGCGAATGCCCCCTCAAATTCGACGGCATCGTGGACAAGCTCAGACAGCTCGGCAACGAGACGCATTTGGAGATTCATATTCAACTCCAAAGCATCTTCGACAGTATGCACAAAATCGACACCGACAAGAAAGGACTTTGATTATGTACTCAAGCAACGAAATTATAGAAACGATAAATATGATTTCCCAACAGCACCTCGACGTGCGTACTATCACGTTGGGAATATCTTTGTTTGACTGCATTACCGACAGCAAACAGCGTACTTGCGACAAGATATACGACAAGATTATGTCAAAGGCAAGCAA
This sequence comes from uncultured Clostridia bacterium, assembly GCA_947176975.1. Classification (GTDB taxonomy): domain Bacteria; phylum Bacillota; class Clostridia; order Christensenellales; family UBA3700; genus RACS-045. The sequence continues at coordinate 7,306 of CAMWSW010000034.1, forward strand.
TCTCGTCAAAATCGGCAACGATATTTCAAGCGAACTTGGCATACCCATCGTCAACAAGCGTATATCCGTAACGCCCGTATCTCTGATATCAGCGGCAAGCAAGGGACATCTCGAAATCATCCGTACTTTGGACAAAATCGCCGACGAGACGGGCATAGACTTCTTGGGAGGCTACTCTGCTCTCGTACACAAGGCAATGACGCCGTATGAGAGAGAATTTTTACTCTCCATACCGGAGGCGCTGTCGACGACGAATAAAATCTGTTCGTCAATCAACGTGGCTACTTCCAAAGCGGGCATCAATATGGACGCCGTTGCGCTTATGGGTAAAATCGTCAAAGACTGCGCGTATCTCACAAAAGATAAAGACAGCATCGCTTGCGCAAAACTCGTCGTATTTGCCAACGCCGTAGAGGACAATCCTTTTATGGCGGGAGCATTCCTCGGCGCGGGCGAAGACGACACCGTAGTCAACGTGGGCGTATCAGGTCCCGGCGTTGTCAAGACTGCGCTTGAAAAATGCAGCGGTGATTTGACTGAGGTCGCTGAGTGCATAAAGCAAACGGCTTTCAAAATCACTCGCGTAGGACAGCTCGTGGCAAAAGAGGCAAGCAAACGCCTCAATGCAAGCTGCGGTATAGTAGACCTCTCTCTTGCCCCCACTCCCGTAATCGGCGATTCGGTGGCGCATATACTCGAAGAAATCGGACTTGAGAGCGTGGGAGCGCACGGCACGACGGCTTGTCTTGCAATGCTCAACGACGCAGTAAAGAAAGGCGGCATTATGGCTTGCTCCAACGTGGGCGGACTGTCGGGCGCATTTATCCCCGTATCGGAAGACGCGGGCATGATAAAGGCTACGCAAATAGGCGCGTTGAGTTTTGACAAACTAGAGGCAATGACGGCAGTATGCTCCGTAGGACTTGATATGATAGCAATCCCCGGCGACACGAGCGCAGACGTGATATCGGGAATAATCGCAGACGAAATTGCAATAGGCGTAGTCAATACCAAGACCACCGCAGTGAGAGTAATACCCGTGTATGGCAAAAAAGCGGGAGATACGGCAGAATTCGGAGGACTGCTCGGCACTGCTCCGATAATGAATATAAATACGTATTCTCCGTCGAAATTTATATCAAGAGGCGGACGCATTCCTGCTCCGTTGCATAGCAACAAGAATTAGTATGAATATAGAAGGCAAAAATCCCGTCAAAGAGGCGCTTGAATCCAACGCCAAGATATCAAAGATTTGCATATCAAAGACTGCTCACGACTTGCAGTCTATCGTGGATATTGCCCGCAAAAAAAGTATTCGAGTGGATTTCGTCGATAAAGCGTACCTCGACAGAATAAGCGAAAGCAAACGCCACCAAGGCGTAATTGCCGTGAGCAAGGATTTTGAATACTGCTCCGTCGACGATATTTTGCAG